>CAIWMU010000196.1 GCA_903913865.1 uncultured Verrucomicrobia subdivision 3 bacterium | reverse complement strand
TTCCAAACCCCTGGGCTCCGGTCAAACTCTCCCTCTATTGAAACAGCAGGCCGGGAGACCCACAAACCACGCCCAAAATGACTTTAAAACCGGAATGAGCCAATAAAACCCATCCACTATGCACGCTTGCCGAAGCAACACACCATACCACGATCACGGAAGGGGCTCTCCCCGTGCCGCCACCAGAAGGCGGTACCATTCCTCGCGGGTCAAATCCAGGTCCGCCGCCAGTGCGGACTCACGGATGCGCGCCGGTGTTGTGGTGCCGACTATTGGCTGAATTCCCGCCGGGTGCTTGAGCAACCATGCAAGGGCGATAACGGCGGGAGTTGTGCCTCTCGCCTCCGCAATCACGTTCAAAGTAGGGAGGAATTGTTCCGGCTTGTAGTTCTTTTGGGAGGGGAGCAGGCGTGAAGCTCCTGACCCCATGAGGCCCGCAGCCAGAGGGCTCCATGCCATTGGTGTCACATGCTCGGAAAGACACTGGTCTATAGTGCCGTCTGAAAAGGCATCCAATTTGGCGAGGCTGATCTCCACTTGGTGTACTGCCAGTGGCATGGGGCAGGCCCCTTGCAGGGCCGTCAATTGGGACGGTCGGAAGTTGCTCACGCCGAAATGGCGGACCTTCCCGCCCTGTTGCAGTTTGGAGAAAGCCCCGGCAATTTCTGCCGGATCGGCCAGGTAATCGGGCCTGTGCAGCATGAGCAGATCAATGAATTCGAGCCCAAGCCGACGCAGCGACCCCTCCGTGGAGCTGATGATGTGTTCGGCGGAGAAGTCGTAACGGTGCGGAGAATCGGGGGAGGGATCACCCGGCACGCGGATCCCGCATTTCGTGGCAACAAGCACCTGCTCGCGCATGCCGCCGATTTGCGCCAGGGCGGCCCCTAGAATGGTCTCGGCCTCTCCACGGCAATAAATGTCCGCGTTATCGAATAGGGTAAACCCGGCCTCGTATGCGGTGGCTATGGCATGGATGCCATTCTCGCGGCTGGCGGGGGTGACTTCGGCGGGGTTCCAGGTACCAGCCACGCGCCAGCAGCCGTAAGCCAGACGACTGCATTTGAGATTACTTTTGCCAAGGACTGTTGTTTTCATAGGAATTCGAGCCTTTTGGCCAGTTTATGGGCTGTGCAGAGGCAGGGCAACTGAATCCCGGGAAAAGTTCTTGCGGCGCCTGCCCGGCGGGGTTCATGTTCGGGCATGCGCACAATCCCGATCATAATCGCAACAGTCTTTTACACACTTTGCTCTGGGGTGGGTCTGGCGAAAAGTGCAGTCCTGGTGCCGGATGTAGTGCCTTCCGCCATCAGGGATGCCCAGCAGTTCAGTCAACCGGATCAGGTTACCCTGACCGGGTGGCTTGGTGGAAGGATTGCCGTGAACGAGAGCAACCGGCTTGCCCGTCTGGATGTCGGGCGCCTTCTGGAAGGATACAGGCGGCGCCCGGGTCGGCAGTCATGGGATGGTGAGCATGTGGGTAAATGGATGCATGCGGCCACGCTGGCCTGGGTGTGTTCCGGTGATCCGGTTTTGAAACAGCGGCTCGATGAGGCTGCGGCAGAGCTTGTCGCCTGCCAGTTGCCTGATGGTTATCTCGGCACATACCTCGAGAAGAACCGATGGACGGAATGGGACGTGTGGGCGCATAAGTATAATCTTATAGGGCTTATTACCTACGTTCGATATACTGGAAATCTGGAGCCGATGAAGGCATGCCGCAGGATGGGGGATCTCCTATGCACCACGTTTGGCGAGGGGGCGGGGCGCAGGGACCTGCTGAAAGCGGGTGAACATGTTGGAATGGCACCCTCAAGTGTGCTGGAGCCGATGGTGCTGCTTTACCGCATGACCGGAGAGAAGCGTTATCTCGACTTTTGCCGATATATTTTGGATTCATGGGAGAGGCCGGGCGGGCCGCATATTGTTTCAACATTGATGGGCGTTGGACGGGTGGACAAGGTGGGGAACGGGAAGGCTTATGAGATGTTGTCCTGCCTGAACGGGGCCCTTGAGTATCATCGCACAGTGAATGATCCCCGAATACTGGAGGCATGCCTGCGTGCCTGGAGGGATATTGTGGACAAACGGCTGTATCTAACCGGCGCCTCCAGCCACGGCGAACTGTTCCGCGATGATTATGACATGCCGAATGTGGCGAACGTGGGGGAGACCTGCGTGACCGTCACCTGGCTCCAGTTCAACGCCCAACTGCTGCGGATCACCGGGCAGTCGCGGTTTGCATCGCAACTGGAGCGGGTTGTGATGAACCAGTTGACCGGGGCACAGAGCTGCGACGGAACTGCGTGGGGTTATTATGTGCAGATGGAGGGTAAAAAGCCCTACAGCAGCACTCTCGATGGTCACTGTTGCCTCTCCAGCGGGCCGCGTGGCATTGCGCTGATCCCCACGTTTGCGATGGCGGTGGATGCTGATGGGGTGGTCGTGAACCTGTTTGAGCCGGGGACAGCCCGGTTCGATCTGCCGGGAAAGAGCGACCTGAGGGTGGAACTCCGGGTGGAGACCCAATTCCCGGCGGATGACCATGTCCGGGTGGTGGTGAATCCTTCCCGGGCGGAAGCCGGGGGATTCACATTGAAAGTGAGAACGGCCGACTGGAGTCCCAGGCATGATGTGCGGATCAACGGCAGCGCCATCACTGTTGCGGCCGGGGCCGACGGCTACCTTGCAATCAAGAGAGTCTGGAAGGCGGGGGATGTGGTGGAACTGGATCTTGAGTCGAGGCCCCGGATTCTTGTGGGCGACCACATGAACGCCGGTAAAGTGGCGGTGCTGTATGGACCACTGGTTCTGGTTGCGGATGAATCCCTCAACAAACCGTGCCAACCCATCTCAGCCATCGCTCCTGCCGGAACCACGACCGGAGAACTCGATATCAAGCCCGAGCCTGCACCCCAGGGGTTGCGAAACTGGGCCGGGGCGCGGGTGTTCCGATTCAATGCCGTGGCGCGCAAGGAGACCGGGTGCCTCAAGAAGGGGGAGCATTTTGAGGCGAGGCTGATTCCGTTTAGTGATGCAGGGTCCACTGGCACCCGCTACCAACTCTGGCTGCCCACCGGTCTGGCCGGAGGAAGTTCCAACCGGCTGTTTGAGGCGCGGGACAGCAGATCCCGGGCGGGCAACCTGGAGGGATCCATTGTGGATGACGATTTGCAAACGGCGGTTGTGACCTTCAATGGACAAAAAGCCGATCGGGACTGGTATGCGGCCGAATTGGATGAACCGGTGCTGATCGACCGGGTTGTCTTTGTTCATGGAAAGAATTTTCATGACGGGGGGTGGTTCAACACGACAGGGGGCAAGCCCGAGGTTCAGGTGAGAACCTCCGCTGCGGGGGCCTGGGAAAAAGCAGGGGTGCTGGAGGGGTATCCGGCCACCACTGCCACCGATCCGGCGGGGATCAAGGATGGGGACTCGTTTACCGCGAGGTTCGGGCAGGTCCGGAAAGTGTGGGCCGTCAGGGTGGTCGGGGTTCCCGCCTGCGGGGATAACCCCTCGCAGGCGTTTTCATCCTGTGGCGAGTTGCAGGCCTACGGACCCAGATCCCCAAAGCAGTAGCGAGTCGGGGGCGGGTTGCGGGGGCTGCACGGGGTCAACTTCGGGGCCAGAAGCGCATGAGCATGCGCTGGGGTGGTTGCAGCAGCATCTCACGCAGCAGGACCTCGAGCGTGGCGGCTTTCGGTTCGTCAAGCCGCCGGGCCAGAAGCAGTGCGACCACGAAGGATGCCATTGCTCCAGCAAAAAACACGGTGAAGCGGTTCCAGTTCAGGCCCGTGCCACCCCAGGAGTGGTCTCCGACCGCATCGATCAACAATCCCCAACCCACCGGGGCAAGGCCGAGGGTCACGTTGTTCATCACGGAATAGATGGCGAAAAAGTGGTTTCGACCCATGGCGGGTGCGATCGCCATGGCCAGCCGGGTATTGGACATCTGGACGAGGGCGGCGAGCAGGCCCACAAGGAATTGCAGGAGGAGTATTGTTGAAAGGGCAGGTTGGATGGCTCCGCCCGCCATCAGCATCCAGCCTGCGATGACCCCCACCCAGCCCACAAAGCAGAAGGTCAGCACCGGCTTGCTTCCCAGCCGGTCCAGCCGGGAACCGAAAAGCCACAGACTGCTCAGCCCGCCGATGAAGGCCATCGAACTGATCAGCAGAATGCGCCCCTCGGAAAGTCCGCCGGACGATTTCAGGTAGGCCACGATGAAGGCGGTCACGCCGCCATAGGCAACGGACCAGGCCACCACCATGCGGAGCAGCTTTTGAAACGGCTCATAACGAAGCATCGCCATCCAGGGCACCGGCCCGCGCCCGGTCCGCACATCCTCGGGCACTGGCACATCAGGAATCCTCTTCAGGAAGGTCAGACTGATCGCCCCCGTGATGGCGCTGAAGCCAAAGAGGGCGGCGAACTGCCAGGCTCCCGGTGAACCCGCGAGGCAGAAGGCGGAGACCAGAAAGGTCACAAAGCTGGCAAGATTCTGCACGGCAGTATCCCTTGCCAGATATCTGCCGCGCAACGTTCCGGGGACCAGGGCGGTGATCCACGGGAGCCACGCGCAACTGGAGATGCCCCGGGAAAGGTTGAAGCAGAACAGCAGCATCAGGAGGAGCGCCATCCGGCTGTGGGCATCCAGGAAGGCCTCAGTCACCGGGACTGCGGCAATTGCAAAAATGAACATCACCCGGGTTCCCCAGCCGGCATAGACAAAGCGCCGGAAACCCAGGCGGGGGATGTGGCTTGCGGCCGGGATCTGGAAGATGACCAGAAGGGGCATCATGCCCGCGATGATGCCCAGCACGGTCGCGCTTGCCCCCAGCGTCTTCGCATACAGGATCATGGGGCTGCTGAGCACGATCTGGAAGGAGAGCGCGTTGAAGGAGGAGAACAGGTAGGCGTTGTGCAGCCCATGGGGGAACGTTTCCGGTGGTTCGACCGGATTGGCTGGTGTGCTCGTGGGGTTGCTCATCCTGTTCGCCCGTGGGGCGCTGGCAACACAGTAGCCGAGAGCGGCATAAAGTGAAAATGATTTTGAATTTCGCGGGTGTGAACTGGCCGCTTGCGGAGGGGGATGGTAGTCTCAGCGCATGAATTTTTGGAAACGCTTTGGCTGGCTGTGGTTCATCCTGCCGGCAATCCTCATGCTGCTTGCCGGTTGTTCCGAATCCGGCCCCACGGGGCAGGGTTCGGGCCCGGTGCTGGTTGAGCCGGGAGTTGCAGTCGGAAAAGTGCGGGCCGGGATGACATCCGGCCAGGTCATCGCTGCTCTCGGGGAGCCAAAGCGCAGGACTTCAACCGCGCTGACCTACCCGGAGGACGGGCTGGCGGTGATGTGCGACAAGCAGGGCAGGGTGGTGGCCGTTCTTTGCGGGGATGTGATGGGACCGGGCGGACCGTTTGTGGCCGCCTTCCGTGGGCGGAGCAGTGAGGGGATTGGCATGAATTCAACCGCCGATGAGATCATTGCCGCCTACGGACCTCCGGCTGTCCGCGAGGTTACCGGGCCCAGGATAGAATCGATTCGCTATCCGGAACGTGGCTTGAGCTTCACCCTGGAGCGGGGGCGGGTTTATCACATGATCGTCCAGTTGCCGGGGGAACCATTCCCCACGGGTAATCAGGCCCCGGGGGGAATCAGCGTCGATCTTGTCCCTCCGGCTCCCGGGAAGTAAGGGTGTCGGGGGCGGGATGTCCTCACGGTTGTGTGCCGGGAATGTTGGCACCCACGGCGCGCCGGAGTCGCGCGCGTGCGGCGGCATAGTCGTGCATGGCCTGGATTTGTGTGGTGCGGGCCTCTGTGAGGGCTGTCTGGGCACCCAGAAGGTCGAGTTGGGTGCCGGTGCCCGCTTCGTTGCGGGCTGTGGCGAGACGCACAGCCTCCTCGCCCGCCTCTATGACTTTCTTTTGGGACTCCAGCACTTCGCGGGCTTCGCCAAAGTTCGAGTAGGCGATGCGGACCTCAAGTTCGATCTGGCGGGCTGTGGTTTCCTGTTCGACATCGTTGCGCCCGGCGTTGGCGGCGGCCTCGGCCACCCGCCCTTTTGTGCGCCACCCGTCAAACACGTCCCATGTGAGTTGCACCCCCGCCATCCAACCGTGGGCTTCCCGGTCCAGATCAGGGCTGAAGATGGAGCTCTGGGCCCCGTAACCGCCGAAGGCCTGGAGACTGGGTCGGGAACCTGCCCTGGCGCTTTTCAGGTTTTCCTTCAGCAGTGCACCCGCTTTCTGCAGCGCCCCGAGTTCCGGACGGCAGGCCAGGGCCTGGTCCAGCGCGGAGGGCAGGTCGAGGCTCAGCGGTTCGGTGGAGAGCGTTCCCGAGAGACTCAGGGGAATGTCATCCCCGGAGGTGTGGGGCACCTTGATCCCGATCAGGTTCGCAAGGTTGTTCTTGCTCGTGCGGAGGCTGTTCCGGGCCTTGATGAGCCTTGGTCGTGCATTGGCCAGTTCCACCTCGGCCCTCAGGACATTAAACCGGGGCACCGTGCCCGCCTCAAGGCGCTGCCGGGTGTTGAGCAGTTCGCGTTCGAGGAGCATTACAGCGGCCTCCTGAACCCTGATTTGTTGGTCAGCGAGCAGGACGGAGTCGTAGGCCAATTCCACATCCAACACCGCTTTGGCAAGAACCGTCTGATGGGTGAGCGCCGACCTCTCCCGCATCAACTTTGCAGCCCTGACACCGGAGAGGACCCTTCCCCCCTCATAAATACTCTGCACCACCCGCACCTGCGATTGCCAGCTTTGATCCGTTCCAAAGGTGAACCCGGGGATGAGTATCCCGGGCTTGTCCACCGCGGAGGGCTCCTTTGCGGCGTAATTGCCGGTCACCTGCAGCTTAGGCCAGGCAATCGCCCGGGTTTGGAGCACAACACCCTCTGTGGCCTCGAGATCCTTGCGTGACTTCTGGATCTCAGGGTTGTTGAGGATCGCCAGATCCAGAACTTCCGCGAGGCTCAACGGGTGGTTGATCTGAGGGGGTGGGGCATCCGAGGCCCCGAGAGGGGATGTGGTGCAGCACAAGCCGCACAGCAGGAGCATGGAAATCCGCCGGATGGCGGGCATCCCCGGCCATTTGGCAGGAACGCCACCCAAAAAAAAGACATTATTCATTTTTAGAGCCAAGATACCGGTCCATCGCACCACCCCAAATCCGGTGGTTGCGATCATCACAGGGGTTGTAAACCGCGTTGGCGCTTCAAGCAACATCAAACCCATCCGTGGAAAACCCCGCCCGGTTGGGGGTGGCCGTGCGGTTGCGGATGATTGTTGGCGCCCAACCGCCCGTGTGGGGAGGGGCAGGCGGTGTGAAGGTGGGTTGCGGGAGGAATGCTGCAGCCATCGGACGCTTCCGATGGTGGATGGCATGGAATAGGAGAAAGAACCCCTATTTGCTCCGCACAACCCCGTCAGCGAACGGGTTCCCATTTGGGGGCAGGGTCCGATAACCAATCACTGTGAGGTAATCCGCACATGACGCAGATTAACGCAGATCCCGGCCAGCCCCTGCTTTCCCTTCTGAGGCACTCTGCGAAATCTGCGGATTATTTTCGGCCATGGAATTCTGTTGGCTTGAGATGCTTTTTGCGTGACAAACCGGCAGGTCGGGTGTCTGTTTAAGTCATGGTGACGCTTTCACAGGTCGCCGGGTGGAACATGAAATCGTGAAGGGAACAATGAAATCGCTCACAGTTCCGAAGATATTGCCGTTTGAATATCCGCCCCCAATCCCTGCTCCGCACACCCGAACCGGGACCTCCGTTAACCGCCTTGTCCGGATGGTGGCCAACACGGTCGTGGGTCCACAGCAGCGGTTGGACTTCGCGTATGACCACCAGGGCAGGCGCATCACCAGTCGGGTTTGGAACATCAGCGTAGGGACAGGCACATTGGGCCTTGATCAAAAAGTCCCTTACGACGGCTGGAACCTTGTCGCCGTGCTGGGGGCGGATACAACTTTATTGCGTTCTTTCGCCTGGGGGACGGATCTCTCCGGCACGTTCCAAGGGGTAGGCGGCGTTGGCGGGCTGCTGTGGATCCATGACCTCTCAACGCTCAACAACCAACCCTCAACC
>CAIWMU010000195.1 GCA_903913865.1 uncultured Verrucomicrobia subdivision 3 bacterium | reverse complement strand
TTGACAGCCAGGATTCTCAAGTGCTCAAGGGTCTTGTGATCAAGTGTCCGCCCATCAATTGTTGCCATGCAAACAAAACTACCGCGAGAGCAGGATATAGTCCAGCAAAATGTAGCCTATCCTACGGACTTGGCAGTATGTTACTGAATACGGCTGGTCAACCGTGGCTGACGGCGCAGGGCAAGCCGTTGCCACCGAGGCCATCAAGGCGCGACATCATGCCCGCGGGCTGGCTGTCTACGGCTACGACCGGCGCATTAAGGTCCTGCTGCCCTTCGCCCTGCGTGGAGTTGATTCCTGGGGTTTTCTCGAAACTAACAATGTCCCCCGCGCAAGCTACACCGCCATCAAGACTTCAATCGCCCAACTGGAAGGAGCCGATTTTATTAAATGGGAGACAAATGCGGCCAGAACCTTCAACCGGATACAGTACACCCGCGGCCTCGATGATGTGCATGTGGTGTGGTATCGCACCGGAAGCGGGTCGTATACTATTCCTTCCGGAACGGTTGTATCCGTCATCAACTTGCTGGGTAATGCTGTGACGGTGGGCTCGGGCAGGATTACAGTTGGGCAGGATCCGATCTTTGTTCGGGTTTCCAACGCCCCCAAGCTAGGAAGTTTCCGGCTGCTCAACGTGGCGCGGGGAAAATATCTCACCATCGACGGTTCGTCGGCATACCTTGAAGCCGCTGGCAGCACGTGGAAATGCACACAGGTTTCGGGCAATACCTTTACCCTGGCTACCGGCAGCAACCTCAACCTAACTTACCCTGTTGACACTATCGGCTCACAAGCGACCCTCAGCGGCTCGGTAATTTCCGGATCCACATGGCGTCTTGAGCATCTTTCCGGCACCGACTACTTTTTGCGGAATGCCGATAACCCTGACGTTTACCTTGGAGCCAATGGGGTGTCCCGCACCCCATCCGGCGCTGAAGAAGCCCGGGGGATGTTGTTCCGCAGTACCAACAGCTCTTTGGTGTGGACCCTAAACGGTCCGATGGTCGAGATCATCCCGGGCACGATCCACAGAACCGGAGGCACGGTCACGTTCAACCTGCAAACGGTTCAGGGCGTGAGCAACGTCGTGGAATACAAGAAGGCTCTGACTGACGTGGCATGGACGACCCTCACGTCATTCGCGGGCAGCGGTGCCATCGTCCCCATTACAGATTCAGACCCGCTGCCGACTGGTCGGTTCTACCGCGCCCTCGCGGTAATCCCGTAGGAGTAATGATTTATGAGCACGCTTTCCATGATCCGCGGTTCGCGCATCCATCGCGATGGGGCGCTTGGGGCAGCCCCATTCAGTGAGTGCGCCGACAGCCTGGGCAATGGGGTTCGACTTCCTGCCGCTGCATCTGTTCCCTCGGTCATCACCTGTTTAACAGCTTGGCTACGGCTGAGCCGGGCGCGGGAAGCACAGTGTCAAGGCAGAGACAAGCGAACGATTTATCAAGCAATCTATGAAAGCAATGAACAGGCTTTCGGGCGACCTACCGCGCCGTGATTTTCTCACCACCACCGCCCTGGCAGGGGCGGGCATCCTGATCGGGGGCGTCGGACATCGCCCAGCCATCCAGCGCCACCCGTGGGAAGCGGTACGCGCTGGTGGACGTTGGCGGGCGCTCGAATATGTACCGCGAGGCGGTGTTGAACACTCACGCGCAGCATCACGCGATGGTCGGCTTCTTCAACGTCAATCTCGGGCGGCTCAAGCTGGCCCAGACCAAGGCGCGCGCGATGTCCGGCGTCGAGGTGCCGATTTACGAGGCGAACGATTTTGATCGAATGGTCCGCGAGACCAAACCGGACCTCGTGATCGTCACCACCAAGGATGCTACGCACAGCCAGTTTGTCGTTAGCGCCAGGGAACTCGCCTTCGACGTGACGAACGAGAAGAGATGCGCAAAATGTTCATTTTGAAGTTGACAAGAGAACACATGTTCTGTAAAAAGATATATTGTTATCTATGAACGCAACCATTTGTGATTGGCAAGATGAGTGATAACCAAGGAATGAACGCTGAGACGGGGAGGAAACTGCGAACTTTGCGGCTTCGGGCCCACCTGTCCATGCGAGAACTGGCGGACCGGGCCGGCGTCGCTGTCAGCTATGTCTCCAATGT
>CAIWMU010000194.1 GCA_903913865.1 uncultured Verrucomicrobia subdivision 3 bacterium | reverse complement strand
TTCCTTGAACAGTTTGACCTGCACCGTCTCCTTGACGCTTGTCCATGGCAGCGACTCCCAAAGAGCGCGGGTCCGCTTGACTCCGGCCCGGGGTGTCCCAACCAGATAGCTCACCTGGGGATCGCTGGTGCGCAACTCCTTCAATTGCTCCTCGGTGGGGATTCCCCGGTCCATCAACCATACCCTGTTGGCCTTGCCATAGAGGGATTCGATGTTCTTTAACATCTGCGGCAGTGTTTGCTTGTCGAGGATGTTGCCCTGGAGGATCTCGTATCCAACGGGAAATCCTTCCGGGGTGACAACCAGGGCCAGCACCACCTGTTTGCAGTCGGGCCTGTGATCCCGGCTATAGCCACGGCGTGCCTTGGGAACCCCTTCAGCCTGGCCCTCAAAATAGGTGCTCGTCAGATCGTAAAGCAGCACATCCAGCTTGATGCCAAAGAGGTCTTTCCACCGCTCCTGCAGATGGATGAAGAGGGATTGCCGGTATTGGAGCAGACGATCCAGAACGTCATAAAGCTGGTCCTTGCCTCCCCATGCAAACCCATCCCCCAACAGATCTCCCATGGCGCTGCGATCATACCAGTGCCTGTGGCACCGCCATTCGCTCCCCGGTTCAATCAAGCGGTAGGCGACCGAGATGGTCAACACTTTCACCCAGTCTGTCCCCTGACGGCTTGGGGGAAGGTGCCTGTTCCAGAACTTGTCCAACTCCAGCTCGCGCCACAACTCGCAAGCCATCCAGCAAGCCCCATACTGCCGGGGGCGTAGAAGACGGTAGGAGTCGAGGCGCAGGCTCATCGAGGGGGTGCTGGCAGGAGCCACGACGGCCGCTGGATCGCCGGGAAAGAGGTTCAGACTTGGATTTGGAGAGGTTGGAGTGTCAAAGACTTTGACTGCACTGTTCCACTCAGCCTGTTGGGCTTCGCTGAGTTCTCCCAGATAAAGCAGGGTCTTTTGGAAGGGACTTGATCTTTCAGGGACCCGCACGTTCTCAACAACGCTGTAGTAGCGGTGTTCCTTGCCGTCTTTCTTCCGGGTGGTTGAGCGCAAAAACATATGCTGGCATCAGAATGCCAGACATCCCCGGGGGGGTCGCAAGGGGCTGGGTCTTCACTACAGCCAATCCCGGCTTTTTACCGGTCCAAAGGGGTCGTTTCATTGGGCTTTTTACATAGGAGACCCCGGAAAATAGTCGAAAAGCCCTCCCAGTGCCGAAAGTTCGGTTAATGGCCCGCAGCCGCAACGCCGGGGATTGGGCGAAAAGCCTGTCCCCGGCGTTTGTTCTTTTGGCGCCGGACCATTCTTCCGCTCGCCAGCGGGGTTTGAACCCGGCAGACCATCCCGGCGAATGAAGGGATCCCCTATTCCGGAACGGCATCAAACACAAGCACCTCAAACGGTTCCAGTTTCACCGTCTGCGAGCGGCCTGCCACAAGACGGATGCTTTGAATCCGCTGATCCCGATAGGGGGAACTCAGTTTGAATCGCTTCGCCGAGCGGGAAGGCAGCTCAAAGACGGTAGCAGCATCCAGGGCGATTTCCTTTGGCACGTCATCCGGGTTCCGAACCATGAGCGTCCCCTTTCCGGGACTCCATGATGCATAGCCATAGGGCTCAAGCTTCAATGGATCCCCGCCGATCCAGTGGGAATCGACCAGCACATCCGCGTTGGCATGGCCCCACTTGGCAGCCTCCGCAAGATCATCCCATCCCTGGGAGGTCATCATCGATGGGGTGATGTAAAGCTCCTGAAGCATCGCACCATTCGCGAAGTAGGAGCGGACCTCGTTCCTCAGGTTGGGGCCCGCCTTCCCAACCTGTTCCCCCTGGAAACAGCGCCCATGCACGATCCCGTGGTGCATCACTGAGTTGAGCGGATAGAGCGGCGAGAGTTCAACGAACTGCCTGTGGCAGTAGCCATCCCGGAAGGTCAACCACCTCTCACGATCGTTCCCCTTCCCCGTCCAGCCCACATCGGCACTTCCATTGCGCCATGTCGAATCCACATGGTTCAGCCAGAACGGGGAGGGCCACGTTCCCACGGTGACATTCACAAACAGGTCGGGATTCTCCAGACGCAAGCCCCTCGCCACATCCAGCAGGGCCATAAAGTGTGGACTTACCCCCTCCCCGGCCCGGTCCCACTTGAAGGCATTCACACCATCCTCCCGCATCAAGTGCAGACAGCGTTCCCGGAACCATTCCCGGTAGGCCGGCTGTGCCAGATCCAGTTCCCCATCCTTCGGAATCAGCCCCAGTCTGCGCGCGTCTTCTGTGCGCTCTTTGGCCCCGCCATAACCTCCCAGAGGGGAGATCCAGACCCCCAAATGCGCCCCAAACGGCTCCATCGACTTCCTCAAACCACGGAATCCCTGCGGGAACTTTTCCGTGTTCTCCGCCCACAACCCCTTGTCCGGATCGTCCCATCCATCATCCACAAGATAGGAGAGCACCGGGACCCCACGCTTTTTCACCAGCTCCCTGTCAAAGTTTGTCACCACATCCATCATGGTTTGCTGATCCACGGAAAAGCCCAGATCATACCAGCAGTTATAGTGCAGGAATGGCCGGGAGGGGCGCGCCCTCTCCCGTTCAATGTAACAAAGAAACGCCCTTCGCAGCTGTCCCTCCGGTGCCACCCCCGCAACAGCCCCAAAGCTCAACGGTTGACCCGGGACCACCTGAAGCCCGCTGGAGAACCCCACCCGCAACCGGCTCGAATCCAGCGCATTCTGGGCCCCAGGCATCTCCACCCCAAAAAACATGCCTCGCGCAGCCACGGGACTTCCCGGGCTGCCACCCACTGTCCGGGGAGCCGGGACACTCCAGTCGCACAATTCCACACCATGAAGCGGAACGTTCCTCCCGATCGAGGAAAGGGCAACGGTCTGGCGAAAGTAGTTGGCCCCGTCCAGCAATTCGCAGCGCCAGTTCGCCACAATCCCGCGCCCCGACACAAATTGGGCCTCAATCGCCACACCACCCACACGGTCCTTCACCCGCACTGCATCCGGTCTCGGAAGCCACCGGATCCGCTGCGGAAGCCCCACCAGCTCGAAAGCCGAAGCGGGAAGATCCATGGTGGGATAGGTCCTCAAACTGCCTGACTGGATGCGCTCCCCCCTGCTGGTGGTGATGTTGAACACAGAATCCTTCTCACGAACTCCAATCAGCAGGAACCGGGTGCCCTCCTCCCAGACCAGCGCAATCCCCGGACCCCAGGACATCCCCTGATCCGTCCCCTTGTCGATCCGGCAGGAAACCCTTTTCAGACCGGAGGTAAACGGGAATTCCGTCGTGGCGGCCCGGTGCGCCCCGGTTTTGAACCCGAACTTCCCGCCGGGAACGCTGGGGTGTGGCGGCTGGATCCCGGTGATGACTCCCTCCCCAGGCGCACCCGGATCCCCGGAATGATCCACCGTCTGCGCCTTCAGGTTCATTTTGCCGAGCCGGACGAGCCTCGGCTCCCCGAGAAATTCAGACCGGGGAAAACTCACCAGTTCAACCCAGGAGGTCCCGTCGCGGGAAACCTGCGCCACCACCCGGTCCGCCTCCAGAACAATGGCAATATCGGTGCCATCGACCTGCGCTTTGGGGGGAGTCACTGCCAACCGGAACAGCTCTGTGCCATCCTGGGGAAAGGACTCGCCCGAAAGTTTATTCCCAAGCAGAAGCGGCTGAAACCGCCCCCCGTCCAACCGCCAGGAAGCAGAAATCACCTCATTCCCAAGCGTGTAAACACCCCCGGCCAGGCCTGACCTTGCCGGTCCGGGGGCTGCGCCGGGAAACTCCACGGCCCCAACCCAACCATGAAGGATGAGAATAAGACAGGCCAACCAGGACCTGATACAAACCGGCCAAAACCCACGATGCAACATGCCGCATGATATGCTTCCACGGGACTGATGCAAACACCGGAAAACTTCGCCCCAACGTCCCTGAGCCAATGGGTTCTCAATTTTTGTACCGATGTAAACAACTCCCCATTTGCGGGAAACCGGTGAACCTCCAGCTCCTCACCCCGCCGATGGAGCCCCCATTCCACACCCCGCCGGACCTACCCGACTTCCCGGGGCCTGTTGCCGAAGTATTCCAGGTGGGTGCAGTTGGAGCATTGGATCCCATACCCTGCATGGGATATCCCCAACACCCCCACCCAATCAAACGTGGTGTTGCCACAGTGGGAGCAAACCACCCGCTTCCCTCCAGCCTCGAAACGGGAGTGGGTTGGGTGCGCCATGGATTCGACGCCAGCCTTGATGCCGCGCCTGAGGGCCTTGATCGTGTTTCCCATGCTCAGAACCCTACCACAACCGGGATCCACGGTCGAATCTGCGAAGCCGCAGGGTGGGGTCTGTATCAAGTCCTCCGTCCGGTTTTCAAACTACAGACTCGCGAAAGCGACCATTCGAAAAGGGGTCAATAGGGGTGGGGTCCCGGAATTCAGAGCGAATCCGCAGATGGCGCAGATGATCGCAGATTCCCGAAAGCAGCTTGTCTCACATCTGCAAAAATAAAGGTTTCTTCCAATCGCTTCCTGAGCCTCGTCACGCCGGGCCCCATGCCAACTTCAGGCCCCGACCCGCCATATACGCCTGGCAGACACCAAACCACACTGCAGTCCATCACATGGCAGGCGGCGCCAGCATATCCCATCCGACATTTGCGCGGCATGGAGACCATGATGCTACCGGCTGCGAGGAACTTCCAGAGCCGTTCCGCTTTACGGGAGACGCCGTTACGCACCATGAAAATGCGGTGCTTGGATCCCATCCAGCCACTGTGCATTGGACAGTTCCAGTCGGTATATTACCGCAATATGTCATTTGACATTCCACTCTGATGCATTAGCCTATGATTTATAAGCGATGTCACCCTCATTCTCGATCGGGTTGAGCAAGGCGATCCCAGGGCCGCCGAGGAGCTACTCCCGCTTGTTTATGAGGAGTTGCGGGGACTCGCCACGGCCAAGATGGCTCACCAGGCGCAGGGCCAGACCTTGCAGGCCACTGCTCTGGTCCATGAAGCATATCTCCGCCTGATCGGTGGCGTTCGAGATCGGTGGCAGGATCGATCACATTTCTTCCGCGCCGCGGCCGAGGCGATGCGTTGCATCCTGATTGACAACGCCCGCAAGAAAAGCTGCTGGAAACGAGGAGTCCGGCTGGAGCGGGTGGAGCTTGAGGGGTTGCAACTGGCCGCTGAAACACCGCCGGACACGCTATTGGTCGTGCACGAGGCACTGGAAAGATTCACGGCTGAGGATCCGACCAAAGCGGAATTGGTCCGGCTCCGGTTTTTCATCGGGTTGAACCAGGCGGAGTCGGCGCAGGCGCTTGGGCTTTCGGAGCCCACCGTAAAGCGTTATTGGGAATTCTCCCGTGCCTGGCTATTGCGGGAGATTCGCGTGATTGCGGCGGGTGGTTGAGCCTCCGGGACGCCGGAGCAACGCCAGCTTCGATGTCCCGGTTCGCGGTGCCTTGCGAAAGCCCGCGATCGGTCATTTGCAGAAAGTGCGTCCGGCCTGATCCTTTTCGCCGCTGGATGGCGTTATTCTAGGTGACAGTGGCTCACCGTGACCCTGGCCACTTGGCGAACCATGAAACTGGAACAAGAGATTTTCGAGCAGGCGCTAGGGCTTCCCTCCCCGGAGGCCCGCGAAGCGTATCTCCTCAGCGCGTGCGGCCAGAACCTGAACCTGCGACGCGGCGTGGACGAACTTCTCGCGGCCTTCAACGCGGCTGGAGAACTTGATTTCCTCCCCACTGGCGATCCTTCGCAGGAGCCGCGCACCGTTCGGGTTGACGCCCGCCTTGACGAAGGCCCCGGCACCGTCATCGGCCGTTACAAGCTCCTCCAGCAGATCGGCGAAGGCGGCATGGGCGTGGTGTATATGGCCGAGCAGGAGGAACCGGTGCGCCGGCGGGTCGCCCTCAAGATCATCAAGCTGGGTATGGACACCAAGTCGGTCGTGACCCGCTTCGAAGCCGAGCGGCAGGCGCTGGCTCTGATGGATCATCCCAACATCGCCAAGGTGCTCGACGGCGACTCGACCGACGCGGGTCGGCCCTACTTCGTGATGGAGCTGGTGCGTGGGGTCAAGATCACGGAATATTGTGACGAATCGAAGCTTTCCACGCGTGAGCGGCTCGACCTGTTCATCAAGGTTTGTCAGGCCATCCAGCACGCGCACCAGAAGGGCATCATCCACCGCGACATCAAGCCTTCAAACATTCTGGTCACCATCAATGACGGCGTGGCGGTACCGAAGGTGATCGATTTTGGCATTGCGAAAGCCACCGAGGGAAGGCTGACGGACAAGACCCTCTTCACCCAGTTTGAAGCGCTCCTCGGCACCCCGGCTTACATGAGCCCCGAGCAAGCGGTCATGACCAGCCTGGACATCGACACGCGCAGCGACATCTACAGCCTTGGGGTCTTGCTCTACGAACTGCTCACCGGTCGCACGCCGTTCGATGCGAAGGAACTCATGGCTTCCGGCATCGACATCATGCGCAAGATGATCCGGGAGAAGGAACCGGCGCGCCCAAGCACGCGGCTGGCAACGCTTGAAGGAGATGAACTAACGACCACGGCCAAACGCAGGTCGGCCGACACTTCGAAGTTGCTCCACCAGATCAAGGGAGATCTGGACTGGATTGTGATGAAGTGCCTGGAGAAGGACAGAACCCGCCGATACGAAACGGCCAACGGACTCACCGCTGACCTCAATCGGCATCTCAACAACGACGCTGTCCTCGCCCGACCACCCAGCACGATCTACCGGTGCCAGAAAGCGTTTCGCCGCAACAAGCTGGCGTTCTTTGCAGGAACCGCCGTTGCCGCCGCCCTCCTGACCGGAACTGTCGTTAGCAGTTGGCAGGCGTTCGAGGCCAACCGGGCCAGAAATGCAGAAAGGCAGCAGCGTATCGCCTCCCAGACGGCGCAAGACAAAGCGGAGAGCGCCCAGCAAGCCGAGAAACGGGAACGCCTGAGGGCGGACATGGAAAAAACCGAAGCGCGACGCTACCTCTACGTGGCCCAAATGAACCTGGCTCAGCAAGCCTGGGAACAGAACAACATCGTCCGGTTGCAGCAAGTGCTGGATGATACACAGGATTCTCCGAACCGTGGTTTCGAATGGTTCTACTGGCAACGGCAAACTCATCTACCCTTGAAGACGCTCCGGGGTCATCTGGAAGATGTCACCGCGGTGGCGTTTTCGCCGGACGGCAAAAGGCTCGTCACCGGCAGTTGGGATCAGACAGCCAAGGTGTGGGAAGCCGCCAGCGGCAGGGAACTGCTCACGCTCAAAGGGCACAGCGCGCCGATCTGGTGTGTGGCTTTATCCCCGGACGCCCAACGGATCGTCACCGGCAGTTGGGATCAGACGGCCAAGGTCTGGGATGCTGCCAGCGGCCGCGAACTGCTCACGCTCAGGGGGCACAGCAGACCGATTCGGTCGGTGGCCTTCTCGCCGGACAGCCAGCGCATTGCCACCGGCAGTTGGGATCAGATTGCCAAGGTGTGGGAAGCCGCCAGCGGCCGCGAATTGCTCACGCTCGGGGGAACCAACGGGAACGTCGATTCTGTGGCCTTTTCGCCGGACGGCCAGCGGATCGTCACCGGGCTTGGTGATACCACTGCCAAGGTATGGGAGGCCGTTGGTGGTCGGGAGCTCTTTACGCTCAAGGGGCACGGGCATCAGGTTAGGTCGGTGGCCTTTTCCCCGGATGGCCAACGGATCGTCACCGGCAGTGACGACCAGACGGCCAAAGTGTGGGAGGCGACCACCGGCAAGGTGTTGCTAACTCTCAAGGGGCACGCCGCAGAGATCTACTGTGTGGCCTTTTCCCCGGATGGTCAGCGAATTGTCACGGGCAGCTGGGATCAGACGGCCAAGGTGTGGGAAGCGGCCAGCGGTCGCGAATTGCTCACCCTTAAAGGGCACAGTGCCGCGATTTGGTCGGTAGCTTTTTCCCCTGATAGCCAAAGGATTGTCACGGGCAGTTGGGATCAGACGGCCAAGGTGTGGCAGGCGGCCAGTGGTGAGGGTCTGCGCCCTCTCCTGGGTCAGATCGAGACGATTAGGTCAGTGGCCCTTTCGCCAGACGGCCGGCAGATGGTCACGGCCGGTGGTGAAAACACGGCGAAGGTGTGGGAATTGGCGAGTGGCCGGGAACTGCTCACCCTCAAAGGGCACAGCGCTGGGATCTGGTCGGTGGCATTTTCTCGGGATGGCCAGCGGATTGTGACGGGTAGCGCCGATCAAACGGCCGAGGTCTGGGATGCAGACTCCGGCCGGGGACTTCTGCCGCTCAAAGGGCACAGGGATAGGATTAGTTGCGTGGCCTTTTCTCCAGACGGCCGCCAGGTTGTGACCGGTAGTTGGGATGAGACGGCCAAGGTGTGGGACACGGCCAGCGGCCGGGAATTGCGCACGATCGCACCACACAGCGGTAGGATATCGTCGGTGGCCTTTTCACCGGACGGCCAGCGGATTGTCACTATCAGCGCGGATCAAGCCAGGGTTTGGGATGTGGCCAGCGGGCGGGAACTGCTCACCCTCAAAGGGCACACCGCCCGAATTATGTCGGTGGCCTTTTCCCCGGACAGCCAGCGGATTGTCACGGGCAGTTGGGATGCTACGGCGAGGGTATGGGAGACGGCCAGCGGCCGGCAACTGCTCAGGCTCAACGGACACAATGGCGGAGTTTCGTCGGTAGCCTTTTCTGCGGACGGTGAGCGGATTGTTACTGGCAGCGATGATAATACGGCGAAAGTGTGGGAGGCGGCTAGTGGCCGGGAACTGCTTCCGCTCAAGGGACACAACGGTGGACTTTTGGCCGTGGCCTTTTCTCGGGACGGCCAGCGGATTCTGACTGGCAGTCGAGACCAGATGTCCCGGGTATGGGAGGCGGCCAACGCGCCGCAGGTGGCAATCTGGCAGGGGGAGGACGACACTGCGGCGGTCCGTGGTCTCGCAGTTCTGGAGAAGGATCGGGCTGCAGCTGCGGAACGTAACCGACTCCAACCCGGGGATACCGTAGGAGGTATCCGCCATGTCACCTTCACCAAATGGGCAACCTCGCCGCCCGCCAATCCACCATCGTCGGTCGGGATCTATTTCGCCGGGGTCGTTGGGGGTGATGTCGGCAGCGGGCGACTGGCAGGCGAGGTCCTTAGCGACAGCCAAAATGAGACCCGCTTTTGGCTGGGCCATGCCCGTTATGAGTTCTACGGCGAGAAGCACTCCTTTATCGCCGATATCCATGTAACCGAAAACCACACGACGAACCCGGCTACAGCCGTAATCACAGGCGTCGTCACGCAGGGGTGGCTGAGGGGCGCGCAGATAACTGGCGAATACACAGTGATGCCCGTGTCCCCGATCGCCACGCCGGGCAATGTGTTTGGCACGTTGTGTTTCCAGGGGACTCTCCATATTGATGGCGGTTCTGATCAGTAAACTACCGTCCCGGAAAGTCCCGGAATGACGGTCAGTTGATCAGCAGGCTCGCATGCTGCGGACCGTCTGCCTCGGTGAGACGTCGCTACGTGGCGACCTGCCCTGCCGTGATCGCTTTCGATGGCAGGAGCCCCGGATCTCCTGTTCCTGCGCCACACGTGGGAAGTTCGAACAAACTCCATCGAATTCAGCCCCGAAGTATGCTTGCCAGACGCTGTCCTACATGCGGGAAAGTGTCTTGCACGCGAGCCGGGAAAATGGCTTTTTGTGATAGTGCTGACGATGCCTCTCGCCGGGTCGCCGACCTGAGCCGCACGAACGTTGGCGCGTCACCCCCTTCGAAGCCCCCCTCCCGCGGCATGTTGCGAAGGTTCGCCGTCCATCCCCGATAAAAACTTCGACCAAGCTGATCCTTTTCGCCGGGGGATCACGTTATTCTAAGTGAAGGTGGCTCATAGTTAACATTTCCACCGGAAAATCACTGAAACAAACAGAACACACAGGCAAAACTTATGAAGATAACCAACGTATTGACATTCGCGGCTCTGGCCGCCATCGGCCTCACCCTGACGCCCCTGCCGGCAGTTGGGCAAAACCCCGTCATCGCTTCCCTCGGGCATAACGGGCAACTGGTTTGCACGGACCTGCAACCTGGCAGCACCGCGAGCGTAGAATGGGCCTCGTCCCTACTCGGGCCGTGGACCAACAACTGGTCGGGGCTCGAGTCGGTGACCGTGAGCTCGAACGGAGTGGTCCAGGTGAGCGTGCCGATGTTCTATCGCGTGCGCGGGACTCCACCACCTCCGCTCGGGAGGGCCACTTTCACAAAATGGGTAACCGCCTTCCCAAACCAGCCGGGCCTGATCGCTAATATGGCGGGCGTGGTCGGAGGGGATGTTGGCACTGGCACTTATTCCGGGGAGGTGCTTAAAATGAGCACCGACGCCGTCACGGGTGTGACTGAAATCGTGGCGTATTATCATTTGAATGGTCCGACACACTCCTTTACCGCACTCGTCCACATACTTCAAAACGGCGCCGCCACCGGCTCAAAGGCGGTGATCGACGGCATCGTCACAGACGGCTGGCTGAAAGGACACTCTCTGGACGGGGAATTCACCCAGATCGCGATCGATCATGATGGGGGAACCGGTTATCAGGGGACTCTCAACATCAAGAGCGTTACTCCCCCTCCTCCCCTCGGAAAAGCCACCTTCACGAAATGGGTAACCGCCTTTCCAAACCAGCCCGGGCTGATCGCTAACATGGCGGGCGTGGTCGGAGGGGATGTCGGCACTGGCGTTTATGCCGGGGAGGTTTTCAAGATGAGCACCGACAACGTCACTGGAGTCACTGAGATCGTGGCTTTTTATCACTTCAATGGCCCATCGCACTCCTTTACGGCACTCATGCGCATCATGCAAACCGGTGGGGTCACCGGTTCGAAGGCGGTGCTCGACGGCGTCGTCACAGACGGTTGGCTGAAAGGCCATGCGGTGGAAGGGGAATTCACCCAGATCGCGATCGATCATGACGGGGGAACCGGTTACCAGGGAACTCTCAACATCAAGTAAGGCCCTAACCATCGGGGTCCGGCAACGATCGGGACTCTGTGAAGCCCTGGCCTTGCCGCCTGCCGGGAGATACGCGCGCGCCTCATCTGAGGCGCGCGCCGTCGTGGGCGGATGTCGCAGTGGGCAACGCACACACCCATCAACGGAGTGGTCCATCACGAAAAGCGGTCGGTCCCGGAAATCTGATAGAGTCCGCAGATGGAGCAGATCATCGCAGATTCACGAAAGCAGTTTGTCCCCCCTCTGCAAAACATTCCCGGCTGCGGTCCTCCGCGCAAAATCAATTTCAACGGACTTTATCCACACCCGGGCCCACCCTTACACCCGGCACGCTGACCAGCCCGGTGTCACGCGCAGACTATTCTATCCCGGATCTCTTGAGTGTGATCCCTACTCGTTCAGCTTTTTGTCCTTCCAATACTTGGTGCCGGCGATCGTAGCCTGAAGGGATATACCCGTCTCAGTCATCTGGTAAATCTCAAATGCGTTGCCGCCCGTATCCACGGCCCCTTCTTTCGCGGATGCTCCCAAGCCCTTGTCACCCGACTTGGCCGTTGCATCGGCTTCCGCGCCAAACTGCCATCCGCTCTCCATGAACTTTTTCATGACGTCGGCATTATTAAAGATGAACACCGCACGCAAATCCTTGGCCCCAAAACCCAAACCGCCGCCAAGCGAACCCATCCCCATGAAGGTTTCCTTTTTGGTCTTCGCATCCACAACAATGCCATAGCCAGCCCCACTGCTGAGCAGCAGCAGGTTGATGTTCACGTTGTTGAATGTCGCGTAGCCGACGGCCTTGCCGATCTTCTCCTTGGCTTCTGGATGTGCCCCATACAGTTTGGCCAGGATTTCATCCCGGTCCTTGCGCACCTTGGCCCGCTGAGCCTCAATGGTATCCCCTTTGGGCCTGAACAATCCCGCCGTAACGGGCAAAGCCAGCGCGCAAATCAGCGCTGTGGCGATCAAAATCCGTCTCCTTGTTGTTTTCATTGGTTAATTCCTTCTCCGTTTGACGTGCTCAAAATATACAAAAAAAACCATTCGCCAAGTTTAACCATGGTATTAGCCCCACACACAACGCCTGCGCGGGGGATACGGCGGGCCCTGGGTCGCACTGGATTGGAGGATGACCGAGGGTTGCGAATCCGGGGAGGCGGCCTCAAAGACTTGCCTATTGACCCCCGCCAGCCCTTCTGGAAGCATGCCTCCAGAATGAACGTGAGTGAAAAGCCACTTCCTCCCCACCCGCGCAGCAGCGACTCCGTGCGGGCGCGCCTTGAACTGCACAAAGGGTGCCGCAGCTTCCCGATCGGAACCATCGCAGCCTGCGCCAACCTCTGGCAGTGGGTGGCTCACCAGCGTTGAGCGAACCAAACCTCCATGCACAGTGTCATAAATACCGCCGGACTTTCCAAGACCGCTGCATACCTTGAGCTGAAGGGACAATTTTCCGCGCTGCTCGCCGGTGAACGGGATGGTCTGGCCAATTCCGCCAATCTGTCTGCGTTGTTGTTTCAGGCACTCCCGGGAATCAATTGGGCCGGATTCTATTTCCTGCGCGGCAACGACCTGGTGCTGGGACCGTTTCAAGGCAAAGTCGCCTGCGTACGAATCGCCCTCGGGCGGGGTGTCTGCGGGACCAGTGCCCTGCGTCGGGAAACCATCATCGTGCCGGATGTGCACGCATTTCCAGGCCACATCGCCTGCGACGCAGCCTCGCGCTCCGAGATTGTCGTGCCGTTGCTCAGTGAAGGGCGCCTGCTGGGCGTGCTGGATCTGGACAGTCCGGAGTTGGCCCGCTTCGATGCCGGGGATGCCACAGGACTCGCTGCGCTGGTGGATCAGTTGCTCCAGAAATCCGACATGGATTGGCTCAAGGGCTAGCGTCATATCAGCGGCACGTCCCGCGCGGGGCCCCCCGAGATCATCCGCAGTTGCCGCAGATGAACACAGATGGGGAGGGCCTTTGTGGATGGGGAGTCACCGTTTTCCCGCGAGGGTTCAGTCCGGTCACTCTTAAGCCCGGCTGGGGCCGGCCTCAACAGATAAGGACTGCCCCGATAGCTCGTTATCCGCAGATGAACGCAGATCCCGGCCAGACCCTTCTTCCCCATCTGCGGTAATCTGCGAAATCTGCGGATGATATCGGGCCTTGGAATTCTTTTGGCATGCCCCGCTTTTTTGCGTGACAAACCGATGGGGCGGGTGTCTGTTAAAGTCATGGTGACGCTTTCTCAGGTCGCCGGGTCGAACATGAAATCGTGAAGGGAACAATGAAATCGCTCACAGTTCCGAAGATATTGCCGCTTGAATATCCGCCCCCAATCCCTGCTCCGCACACCCGAACCGGGACCTCGGCTAACCACCTTGTCCGGATGGTGGCCAGCACGGTCGTGGGTCCACAGCAGCGGTTGGACTTCGCATGTGACCACCAGCGTCGGCGCATCACCAGGCGGATTTGGAACATCAGCGTAGGGACAGGCACATTGGGCCTTGATCAAAAGTTGATCGACGACGGCTGGAACCTTGTCGCCGTGCTGGGGGCGGATAACACTTTGTCGCGTTCTTTCGTCTGGGGGACGGATCTCTCCGGCACGCTCCAAGGGGCGGGCGGCGTTGGCGGGCCGCTGGGGATCTATGACCTCTCAACGCTCAACAACCAACCCTCAACCCACTTTGCGTCCTATGATGGGAACGGAAATGTGACGATGTTGGTCACCGCGACAAACGGCACCGAAACGGCCCGCTACGAATACGGCCCATTCGGTGAAGTCATCAGAGCAACGGGACCGATGGCCAAGGCCAATACCTTCCAATTCTCGACCCCGTATCCGGATGATGAGACTGACCTGCTTTACTATGGGTATCGCTATTACAACGCAAGCACTGGAAGGTGGATTAACAGGGATCCCCTCGCGGAAGCTGGGGGACTGAATCTGCAGGCCTTCGTTTCAAACGACCCTGAGGATCGGGTTGATAAACTTGGGTTGACCGAAGGCTACTTTCTCGTCAGCCCTTGGCCAGTGCCCCTCTTTGGGGGTGAAGCTGATAAAGGCAACATACCCGACGGGGACACCATGCCTGGTTTTCGGGTGAGATATCATTGGGACAAAAATGTTGGTTGCTCGTGTGAATCAAGCAAAATAGTTTTAGTTCAAGCTATTGGTCACGACAGCCCGAAGGTTAGGGACCGGGACCCGGTTTTTGATACTTCAAAATCAGGCCCGCTGCCGGGGGGATACTCCGCGAGATCCGAGGGGAATCTCATCTATTTTGATGCCCCCTGGAACCGAAATGTCTGGCCAGGAGATATCACCTATACTGTTGAAGTTTGTGCTCTTTGCCGCGGCTGCAGCGAGAAGATGCTTGGCTGTGCTAAATTCACTTGGACCACCGATGGCCATCAACTCAATCCTGGAGGCTCAATGATCACTGGGGGCCCAACATCGTTCTGGAACGATCCTTTAAATCGGTGGAATGCTACTCATGCCGGAGTAAGGTAAATATGAGACGCTGGGCGCTTATCCTTTCTACGGCAACTTTCGCTGTCGGTTGCTTTGGTCTCTTTCTCTTCCTGCTCTCCTATGAGAGTACATTCGGGTTGGGGGCCATGCAGCGGCTACCGCTCCTGACCAAAGACCTTCTCCGTTATAAGGCGGTTCTTCTGATTGCTCCGATTCCTGCGGTGCTGTTCAACAGTTGGAGAAGAAACTTGAGTGCAGATGCAAGTCTCATGTATGTTGCACTGCTTGCTCTCTGTTTTGCGATATTGTTCTTCACGGTGGCGGTAGTTGCTACCTTTCCGTGGACCGTTAGCATGTGAAGCAAGCCATAAAGGCAAGAGGCTGAGTTGGATAAAAGGGTCAAGCCATAGCATTTGGCATTTTATGATTGACTCAAGCTGGGGAATGGTGGCAGGTTTGGACCATGCCGCGCAAACCTCGAGTGCAATATCCTGGAGCGATTTACCATTTGGTCAGCCGGGGAAATCGGTGCGAAGCCATCTTCGTAAACGATGTCGATCGGCACGATTTTCTCAGGACGCTGGGGGAGGCCTGCCTGAAGACGGGGTGGCAGGTGCATGCCTACTGCCTGATGAGCAACCATTTTCACCTGGTGGTCGAAACACCCAATGCCAACCTGGTGGAAGGCATGCGCTGGCTTCTGAGCGCCTACACGATCCGGCTCAACCAGCGGAACAAACTTTCCGGGCACGTCTTTGGCGGACGCTACAAGGCTGTGCTGGTGGAGGGCGGCGGCACGGGATATCTCAAGACGGCCTGTGACTATGTGCATTTGAACCCGGTGCGGGCCAGGCTGCTCCAAAGGGAGGAGCGGTTGCTGGCGTATCCGTGGAGCAGCCTGATGTGGTATCTGGCGGTGCCGAAGCATCGG
>CAIWMU010000193.1 GCA_903913865.1 uncultured Verrucomicrobia subdivision 3 bacterium | reverse complement strand
GTCCAAAACGTTGCTTTCGGTGCCTGAAATGTTCAAAATCATGCACCGGAGTATGGAAAAGGAGCCGGCGATTGTCCCGTCAAATCTCATACCCACTCGTCCCATGTTCATCATCCTCTTCCCAGATGAATCGGCCCTGCCCTCTCACCACCCCTTTCTGCCATCCTGTTCATGTCACATCCCACAGGAAAAACATCAAACAGTCATTCAATTCCAGGGTCTGGATCGTCGGTTTAGGATTGACCACGCGGGGTCCAACTTCCAAAGTTTGATCATATGAACCATGGTGTCGCCACTCTCAGGACCAGCCTCATGCTCGGGGCCGGTTTATGTTTCCTTCTTTCCGCTGAAGTTCCTGCCCTGTGCGCCAGTTCTGGAGTCCAACTGATCCAGAAGGAGGATAGGGTTCGGGTGGAATTGAACGGCCAACTCTTCACGGAATACTACTTCACGAACGTTCCCCGACCATACCTCTACCCTTTGTTGGGGCCGGGAAACCTTCCAATGACCCGTGACTGGCCCATGAAGCCGGATACAACCGAGGAGCATGACCATCCACACCATCGCTCTTTCTGGTTCGCGCACGGATCTGTGAACGGGACCGATTTGTGGAGCGAAGGCAAGGATTCCGGAAAAACCATCCATAATGGATTTCTGGAAGTCAGTTCCGGGACGAAAACAGGAGTCATTCAAACCAGAAATACATGGGTAACCAAGGAGGGAACGGCACTGTGCACGGATGAACGCACCATCACCTTCCACGTTCCCGGTCCCAACGACGAGCGCATCGTTGACTTCCAGATCACCCTCAAGCCCCAACAGGGTGACCTGACTCTGGGTGATACCAAAGAAGGCACAATGGCCATTCGCCTCGCTGAGACCATGCGACTGAAGGGAAAGGTTGGAAAAGGTCACATCATCAACAGCGAAGGCCAGAAGGATGATGCCACCTGGGGCAAACGTGCCAAGTGGTGCGATTACTATGGACCAGTGGGTGATCAGACCATCGGGGTTGCCATCTTTGACACCCCCTCCAATCCCCGCTACCCAACCTGGTGGCATGTCAGGGACTACGGACTGTTCGCAGCCAACCCCTTTGGCCAGCACGACTTCGAGTCACTCAAGGATAAAACTGCGGGCAATCTCGTCATACCCGCTGGAAAATCTGCCACCTTTCGCTACCGGTTTATTCTGCACAAGGGGGATGAAAAGGCGGGAAAAATATCAGAGGCCTACGATTCCTACGTGAAGGGAAAGAAATAGAGACTTTGTTCAGGGGATACCGTCAGGTTTCCCCATGGGATTGCTGGGAACCCCGGAAATCAGAAAAGAGTTATACCCCTTTTCCGGGCATTCTCAGGGGATGGCACTCTTCCGTTGCAGTTCCTCACGATTGAACGCAACTGCATCGGCGTAGCGGACACCACTACCGCCAAAGATATCCAAGGCTGATCCAATGGTGAGATCGACCTTGCCGCCGCTGATGCCGGATACATCCCGCAAATCCTCCAGCTTGTTCGCCCCGCCGGCATAGGTGACGGGTATGGTTACAGCTTGGGAAAGTTGCTTCACCAGCTCACGATCAATGCCACGACACAGTCCCTCGACATCCACAGCGTGAACAAGGAACTCGTCGCAGTAGCCAGCAAGGCGGCCCAGACTTTCAGGAGTGACCTCATAATTGGTGAACTTCTGCCAACGATCCGTGACAACGAAATACCTGCCGTCACGTATACGGCAACTCAAGTCCAAAACCAGCCGCTTCCTGCCTACGATGCCGACCAACTCCCCCAAACGGACCCAATCGATCTCGCCCTGACGAAACACCCAGGATGTGACAATGACGTGAGAGGCTCCTGCATCCAACCAACCAGAGGCGGTGGATGCCGTTATTCCGCCGCCAATTTGAAGACCTCCCGGCCAGCCTTCAAGAGCCTCCCGACCAGCCACCTCATTGCCAGGACCCAACAAAATAACGTGACCACCGGAGAGCTCGTCCTGCTTGTAAAGCTCCGCATACCAACGGGAGGATCGTGCCGAGACAAAATTGGTGAGCGGCACACCTTCATTGGAAAGTGTGCCGCCAACGATCTGCTTGACCTTCCCATCATGAAGGTCGATGCATGGACGGAACATGTCGGTTACGGGGGCCCAAAAACGAGCCTACTGCAAACGGGCAAGCGTCTCCTGCACCTTGGCGAAATTGGGCATTTCCTTCGGGCTGGGGGTCTGTTCAGCATACTGCACAACCCCGGCTTTATCGATGACAAAGGCGGCGCGCGCAGAGGTATCCCCAATCCCGGCGAGCATGGGAAACAGGACATCATACTTCCGTGTCACCTCTTTGTTGAGGTCGCTCACGAGCGTGATGCCGATCTTCTCTTTCTGGGCCCAGGCTTCCTGCGCGAAAGGCGTATCGACACTGAGTCCAATGACTTGTGCGTTCAGTCCCTCGTAGGCCCCGAGGCCTGCGGTGATATCGCAAAACTCCTGGGTGCAAACCCCGGTAAATGCCGCCGGCACAAAAAGCAGCACGGTGTTTTTCTTCCCAAAATTCGCACTGAGCTGAACGTCCACCAACCCGGACGCCTGTTTCGACTTCAGGGTGAAATCAGGTGCCTTGGATCCAACAGGTATTGCCATATTCGTTTCTTTTTTATCGGTTAATGTTAAAAGACCTCCAGCAGGTTATTCAGGAACCGGCGGATGTCAAATGGCCTCAAGAACTTCTGCAGCGTGCAGCTCCGGCTTGACGGTGCTCCATATTCTGCGGATTGCCCCATCCGGGCCGATGAGGAAGGTGACCCGGTGGGTCCCCTGATACTTCCTTCCCATGAAAACCTTCTCTCCCCAAACCCCATAGGCCTTCACAATCTGCTGGTTCTCATCTGAAATCAGCATGAACGGCAGATTGAATTTGGTGATGAACTTGTCGTGGGCCTTCACGGGATCAGTGCTGACCCCGATCACAACAGCCCCCTTTTGCTGTAACCCTGCAAAGGTGTCGCGAAATCCGCAGGCCTCCTTCGTGCACCCCGGTGTGTCATCCTTGGGATAAAAATACAGTATGACGTTGCTCCCCCGGAACTTCGACAGGGTTACACTCGCACCACCGCTTCCGGAAGCCGTGAAGTCAGGAGCAATGTCCCCCGCTTTCAGTGTCAATTCTATTGCTTTTGCCATGTCAGTTTCGCGACGGCTGATCCCCTCGATCCCCATAACAGGACTGCCATGTGTCCATCCGTTCAGCGGAACTGAACAGGTGATGCCACCTTAATCTCTCATCCCTTAGGAGTTGGAGAACTGGCAGGGTGCGCGCTCAACTGGCGCATGCCGTCGATGACATATAGCACACCGGAAGCAGCCGTGCAAAGGGCTGCAGAGGCGGTCAGCCATCCCAGATACTGTCGTGGAAACTGCAGCAAAATCCATAACACCACCGCCATCTGCAGAACCGTCGCCACCTTCCCCACCATCCTGGGCCGGACGGTCACCTTCCCCACCATGAACTGGATCACCACCATCCCCAGAAGAATGACGCTGTCCCGCCCCATGATCGTCCCAGTCACCCAGAGTGGGATCGTGGCGAGTTGAGGCTCGTGATCAAAACTCAATAGGACAATGCCCGAAACCAGCAGCAACTTGTCCGCAAGCGGGTCCAGAATAGCCCCCAATTCACTCCGTTGATTGTAGCGCCGGGCGATATACCCATCCACGCCGTCCAAAATGGAGGCGAGGGTGAACGATCCGATCCCCATCAAACGGTGCAACTCACTCCCCGTGCGCTCGTAGTAGAGCACCTCCACCACAAAAAACGGGATCAACAGGATGCGCAGAATGGTTATCTTGTTCGCTGTCGTCATTGTGGAATCTTTGCCTAGACTGCCATACTTTCGATGGGGGTCAACGGTTTTAAGGGGAGTCGCTTGTGATTACAATAACAGGGGCCGATCCGCCCATCCGGAAAAGCGGAACCAGCCCCCTGGCAGACTGCGATCCTCAGGCCCGGCGTTGAGCCAAAACACGAAAACTGTCCCCAAAACCGACCGGGTGCAGTAGCGTCCGCAGCTGCCTGAGTTGCTGATCCGTCCAAACGGGAGTTTCGCCCGTCCCCTTCCCTGCCAGTCCGGCGATACCTGCGAGAAACGCCCCCTGCCGTCCGTAGTAATCTGTAACCAACGCTGCCTCCTCCCCCACCCTCCTGATCTCGGAGAAATTCACATGCGCAGTCAGGTCACATTCCCCGGGATGAGCCAATGGCGTGTCTCCTAGTCGATGGCGATGGTAGGTCCGAATGGTTCCATTCGAACGGCAGGGATCAAACAAGTCCTCCCATTCAAGGCCATAATCGAACGTGACCAGCCATCCACATTTCAAAGCACGCGCGGATCTGTTCCACCATTCGGTCGCCGCAGTGGACCATTCGGTCGTAAATCCGTCCGGCAAGACGGCCAGCAGCGGTTCCGGCAAAGGAATCGGCATGGCAACCGCCCCCGGCATCAGTTCCCACTGGAAAGTCTCGCCATCAAAAGCCACCCCCATCTCACGCCACTCCCTGCGGCCAGCGTCCCACCGTGCCCGGGAGAGCGGCATGGCATCGAGCAACTCATTTGAAAAGATCACACCACGAACACTCCCGGGATCAAGCCCGGAACACCAGGTCACACACGATGCAAACTCACCAAGACGCCCGGCCTGAAACTTCTGACGCGCAGGGGACGGTTCAAGGATCACATAGGTCAATTCACTAAGGAGGTCCGGACGCTCCCGCTTGAACCAATTCAGGATATCCAGCGCCAAATCTCCGCGATGGGCCCCTGCCTCGACAAGGAAGAGCCTGCCATTGTTTTCCCCTTCCGTGGTCGAAGCACTCACCCCTCCGGTTCTGATTGTGTCCAGCCAATCGGCAAAGCGGGCAGCCAGCAATTCCCCGAAGAGGGCCCCAACGCTGACACTGGTATGGAAGTCTCCGCCCCTGCCAACGCTGTCCCTTTCCTTTTCATAGTATCCATATTCTGGACAATACAAAGCCAACTCCATGAACCGCTTGAAGGGGATTACCCCCCGGGCAGCTATTTCTTCCGCTATTATTTGAACCAAGTGACTCAAGATTGATATTTGGTGCGGATTTAGCTACAGCTGAGCCGGATCATTCGGCATTTATGGCGAAAATTGACGCATTCTTCAACTTGATGTTCGAGCAGAAGGCCTCCGACCTGCACATGTCTTCGGGAAACAACCCGATGCTCCGGATCAACGGAGAGATGCAGCGTGTGGATCATCCACCTCTCGACAACGATGAACTCAAGAAAATCCTCTATGAGATCGCCCCGGAATACAAGATCAAGGTGTTTGAAGAGACGGGGGATGTGGACTTTGGGTATGAAATTCCCAACGTGTCCCGATTTCGCGCCAATTTTTTCAATCAAAAGTATGGCATCGCGGCCGTGTTCCGGCAGATCCCCAGCAAGGTTCTCTCATTCGAGGATTTTGAAAAATTTGATGCCCCTCTGCCTGCCGTGCTGAAGAAGTTCGCGATGCTGCACCGGGGTCTGGTTGTGGTCACCGGCCCCACAGGGTCAGGCAAATCCACCACTCTGGCGGCGATGGTGGACTATGCCAACCGGAACCGTCGCGATCATATCATCACCATCGAGGATCCGATCGAGTTCGTGCACGAAAGCAAGAGTTGCCTGGTGAACCACCGTGAGGTGGGCGTGCACACAAAATCGTTCTCCTCCGCACTGCGTGGCGCTTTGCGTGAAGATCCGGACATCGTGCTGGTTGGCGAATTGCGTGATCTCGAGACGATCGAACTGGCGCTGGTGGCGGCCAGCACAGGCCATCTTGTGTTCGGGACGTTGCACACCCCCAGTGCGGCGAAGACGGTGGATCGTATCATCGACGTCTTCCCAGCCGAACAGCAGAACAAGATCCGGGCGACGCTATCCGAGGCTTTGAAGGGGGTCGTTGCCCAAAACCTCTTCAAGCGCATCGACAAACGCGGCCGAGTAGCCGCCCTTGAGATATTGGTATTTACGACAGCCATCGCCAACCTGGTCCGGGAGGGCAAAACGCACCAGATCCCGGGCATGATCCAGGTGGGAAAGAAGCTGGGAAACCAGCCTCTGGATGACGCCATCATGGAGCATCTGCGCATGAAGCGCATCTCGCCTGAGGAGGCTTACGATAAGTCCCTGGACAAACGGAAGTTCCGAACCTTCCTAAGCCATCCACCGGAGGAAGATGAGGCCTGAGCCCGGTCCCTTGCAGGGTAGAGTTCCCCCCGGAAATCCAACGACGATTGACGTGGTAAATCCCATGTCCTGAACCTATGCGACGCCCCGAACTGGACTGCATCCTGACAGCCATGCTGGACTCCCAACCGGAAGTTTCCGACCTGCTTTTCACAGTTGGGAAGCCGCTTCAGGTGGAATCGTTTGGCGAGTTGAAGCCAGTCTCCTTTGAAACACCCATCATCGCATTGACACCGTTTCAGGCCGAGATGGTCGCACTGAACTTGATGGGGGAGAACCAATGGCAGATCAGTGATCTGCTCCGGCGCGGGTCCTGCGATGCGGCCTACACACTCGGAGATCGCGCCCGCTTCAGGATCAACATCTTCTCGCAGCGTGGCAATTACTCGGTGGTCCTCCGCCAACTCAATACGGCGATCCCCTCTCTTGATGACCTCTCTTTCCCTGAGATCATCGGCCAGATCCCCCTTGAAAGAACAGGTCTGGTGCTTGTGACAGGGGCAACCGGTTCAGGAAAATCCACCACTCTGGCAGCGGTGTTGAACCAGATTAATCGAACCAAGGCTGTCCATGTCATCACCCTTGAGGACCCGATCGAATTTGTCCATCCGCACCTGAAGGCCACCTTCAACCAACGGGAACTGGGAACTGATTTTGACAGCTTCTCCAGTGGACTGAGGGCGGCCCTCCGCCAGGCCCCGAAAGTGATTCTCGTCGGCGAAATGCGCGACCGGGAGACCGTCAAAATCGCCCTGAGCGCCGCCGAAACAGGCCATCTGGTTCTGAGCACACTGCACACGATCGATGCAGGGCAGACCATCAACCGCATCCTCGGCATGTTCGAGACTGAGGAACAGGAACAAATCCGGGCACGCATGGCCGACACCCTCCGCTGGGTGGTGAGCCAGCGGTTGGCCCCGAAAATTCAGGGTGGCCGTCATGCGTTGCTTGAGATCATGGGGTCCAACCTCCGAACCCAGGAAACAATCCGACTTGGAGAATCCGAGGGAAAAACCTTCTACGAAATCACCGAGTCCAGCGCACCGTTTGGTTGGCGGACCTTCGACCAATCCGTGCTCGAGGCCTATGAGCAGGGCAAAATCACAGAGGAAACCGCCCTCCTCTGCTGCACAAAGAAAGGACCGGTGGCAAGAGGCATTGATAACATAAAGAAAGTCAGGGGCGAATCCACGCTCCATGGAAATTCACTGAGGATGAAACCCGGCCAGCCAGCCCCCTCCAACCACCCGCAACCGCCCCCCGCACTGAGGCTGAAATAACATCCCCACATGGCATCCCAATTTGAGTTCATCAGCAGCACAGACAAGCCCGCCCTGCTGGCTTTTTCAACACCGGAGTGGCTCGAAGCCACCCGCTCCACCCTGAACCACCTCGGCTACAAGGTTCATACCGCTGCAACCCACGGTGACTTCCTGAGCCGGTTCACCCAGGTCCACTATCAGGTTGTGGTTGTGGAGGAATTATTCGCGGCCAACACCATTGAGGAAAACCTGACCCTTCAATCCCTCCAGCGGATGCCCATGGCCCAGCGTCGGCAGGCAACGGTGATTCTTCTTGGACCCTCGTTCCAAACCTTCACCCCAATGCAGGCCTTTCAACACAGCGTCCATGCGGTCATCAACCCGTCTGAAATGTTCCTGCTGAATCAACTGATTGAAAAGGCGGTCGGGGACAATCAATTATTCCTCCATAGCTACCGCGAAGCACAGGCTCGAGCCTACGCTACGGGTCGTCAGGAATCGTGAATCCCGCAAAGGACCCACTGCCAGTGGGTCCCAAAACGAACGCGATATCCCGTCACTTTTTGCTGGCGCCATCCGTGTATACGGCGGGATAATCAGCCCGATGCTGCGATTGGATCAGGCGATGGTTGATCAGTCCCTTTCGGAAAGCCGCGAGAAGGCCAAACGTGCGATTTTGGCTGGCTCTGTGCGCGTGAACGGGCAGGTCGTGTCCAAGGCGGGGCACACGGTGAAACCCGCAGATGTCATCACTGTATCCGCCGGCGAAAAATATGTCAGCAGGGGCGGCCAGAAGCTCGAGCATGGGATCAAAACCCTCGGGGTGGCGGTGGCAGGCAACTGTGCGCTTGATGTCGGGGCCTCCACTGGCGGATTCACGGACTGCCTCCTTCAACACGGATGCGCCCAGGTCTATGCGATCGATGTCGGACAGGGTCAACTTGCCTGGAAACTGCGGCAGGATCCCCGGGTGGTGGTCATGGAAAAGACCAATGCCCGAGACCTCACCTTCGCCAAGTTTCCGTCCGGTTTTTCAGGAGCAGACCTTGCTGTCATTGACTGCTCATTCATCTCCCTGCGCAAGATTCTGCCAACGGTCGCGAACCTGCTCCTACCACGGGGAAAGATCGTTGCGCTGATCAAACCCCAATTCGAAGCGGGCAAGGCGGAGGCCGACAAGGGTGCCGGGGTGATCCGGGATCCCGCTGTCCATGAGCGGGTGCTTCGCGAGTTGGAGACTTTCGTGTCGACGCTGGCGGGTTGCATCTGGTGCCAAACCACCGAATCCCCAATCCTGGGACCTGCTGGAAACAAGGAATTTTTGGTGCTGATTGAAAAGTCTTGCTGACAAAATCATTAAGGTCGGGGTGATCGGAAACTCCGGGAAAGCCTCCTGTGCCGGAGTGGTCAGGAAAGCCGCGAAGCTGATCACGGCGGCCGGCCGCCAGATTCATGCCGATGCCGCCACTGCCGCCCTCTCGGGTATTGATGCCACGGTCCTCCCCGATGCCAGGCAACTGGCACGCCACGTGGACCTTCTCCTCGTTTTCGGGGGGGATGGCACGATGCTGCGTGTTGCCGGTGAAATCGCAGGGTGCCGCACCCCCATGCTGGGGATCAATATTGGCGGACTCGGCTTCCTGACGGCAGTTCCCTCCTTGGGAATGCGGACAGCACTCAAGACGATCTGGAATGGGGAATTCAACTTTGAGTCGAGGGTGCTCCTGCAGGTATCCGGCACCTTCGATGGAAAGCGCTTCGAACGGACCGCACTGAACGACATCGTGATCAGCCGCGGCATCGCCTCCCGGTTGATCGAACTCGACCTGTCTGTGGATGGGGAGGCGCTCACCCGCTATCGTTGTGACGGATTGATCGCCAGTTCACCCACCGGCTCCACCGCCTACTCACTGGCGGCCGGAGGGGCGGTGATTTTTCCAACCGCCAAGGTCCTGGCCCTCACCCCCATCTGTCCCCACACACTCTCAAACCGCGCCCTGATCCTGCCGATCACCTCCACCATCCAGACCCGCGTGGTGACCCCCAAACCCTCGACGGTGGTAAGTGCCGATGGGCAGTTCATATCAGAGTGCGACACCGGGGATACGATAACCATCCGCCGGAGCCGGAGTTCAATCCGGCTCATGCACCTGACAGGGTCCTCCTTTTGTGACACCCTGCGCCGGAAATTGCACTGGCGGGGCACCTATTTATGATGTTCGATTTCGCTTTCCTAAGGGAATGACCTCGACCAAACTCCATCCATTGGCCAATGGGTTCCTCCATGGTCACGAATGTCCCGCGTTCTGGCATGTTGCCGATCAAATTGACCGGGACCAACCCCGAAAGCACTGACCATGGTTCGCTTAAGAGATATCGCCCTCCAAGCTGGGGTGTCCGTGATGACGGTTTCGAAAGCGCTCCGCGACGCGTCGGATGTCGCCCCCGGCACAAAGGCAAAAGTAAAGCAACTTGCCTCGGCAATGGGCTATGTGCCCGATACCAGCGCAGCCGGTTTGCGAACACGCACCACCCGGTTGCTGGGACTCGCGGTTTCCTCCCTCACAAATCCAATTTTTTCAAGGGTCGTGCTGGCCATTGAGCAGCGTGCATCCGCCATGGGCTATGATCTGCTGCTCGCGCACACACTGAACAAGCCGGAGGTTGAGGAAGTCTGCCTGAAGCGATTTCTGGCCCGGAGGGTCGATGGAATTTTCGTCTCCCCGGTTTACCGAATGGGTGGGGATGCCCCGATTTATCGGGAGATTTTGTCGCGTAAAATCCCGACCGTGGTTCTGGGCCATACCGCCCCTTTCTGCAACTTTTTCATCAACATGGAGTCGGATGATCTCCTCGGCAGTTACGCCGTGACACGCCATCTTCTGGGACTCGGCCATAAACGCATCGCCTTTTTGGGCGGTCCTCCTGCGACCCCATGGACTCAGGAGCGGTTCGAAGGCTACCGGCGCGCCCTGCGCGAGTCTGGCCTGGATGTCGATGACCGGTTGGTCTTTCAAGCCGGTCGCACCATAGAGGACGGCGCCCATGCCGCGCTCCAACTGATCCAGGAAGCGCCCGATGTGACGGCGGTTCAGGCAGTCAACGACCTGATCGCGGTGGGTTGCGCAAATGCCCTCATACAACAGGGATTGAACATACCGGCCGACATCTCGGTGGCTGGGTTTGGAAACACACTCGTCAGCGAGTTCTTTCAGGTCCCTCTGACGACTGTTCGTCAGCCGAAATTTCGGTTGGGAGTTGCCGCTGCCGAGGCGATGCAACAAATGTTGCTCGGCCACAAGCCGGAGAGTCGCCGGCTCTCCGCGGACCTGGCCATCCGGTCCAGCACCGGCACTGCCCCGGCAAACGCCCCTCTCATCCGGTTGAATTCGCCCGAAACCTGACCGGCTGGATCCTGAACCCACGCTTCGGGCACCATCCTGGCAGCCCTGGCACCTGATTATCAGTATGGATTGGATGGACTGATATCCCAGACCTCAACCGGGCTGGCATCCACCCGACCGCCCTCTGAAAACAGTGCCACCCCTGTGCTGTCGCCACGGGACGGATAGATTCTCCGCATGACCGCCTGTCGTCCATTCGCAAAGACCTCCACCACAGACTTGTCGATGAAGACCCGAAGTTGGAGCGCCTCCCCGGGTTGCAACTGAAGTGGCCCTGCCTCGATTCCTGCCGGTCCCGCTTTGAGACTCGACTTGCGGGTGTCGATCTTCAGCTTCTTGTCCTGTGCGTCGTAATAAACAAGCGTCTGCTCTTCTCCTCCAGGCGAGCAGCAGAGCTTGATCCCGAATTGGCGGGAATCCCCGGACTTCATTTCAACGTCAATTTCAAGACTGTTTCCACGGATCCCCTCGAGCACGACGTCCTCGCCGGACCGAACCGTAACTGCTGGCTTGGATCTCGGATTGTAACGGAGCCGCTCAATCTCCTTTGGAGGGCTGATCCGAAGCAACCCATCCCCACCCAAAGTCAGAACACGCGGAAGACTCATCGTGCCGGACCACCCAAATTGCCCCCGGGTTTTGAAACCGGGCCCATCAAAAATCCATGCCCACATGATCCGCCGACCGGAACTGTCCAAAAGACTTTCGGGTGCGAAAAACTCATTATCTGCCCAACTCATGCTGCCGTGCGATGTGGGATGAAATTGTTCACCTTTCCAGTCTCCAAGGTAGTATCGGCACCCGAGCCGGTGGCTGATGCAAAGAAGCATGTATCTGTCCCCGAATTTGAAGAAGTCAGCACAGGAAACATCCTCGTTGATTGACACCCCCTCAACCGCGTTCGCCATCAGATCCCCCACATATTTCCACTCACCGCCCAGGCTTGGAGCCTTGGCAATCGCAGGGTGCTCCCCGCCAAAAATGGCATAATAGGTTGAACCCTCCAGCCAGGCAAAAGGATCCCAGGATCTGTATTTTTCGTGATGTGCATCCCCGGGATGAGTGATCGGAGTGATGGGGTTCGAATCCAGTTTCTTCCACTCGTTCAGGTCATCATCAAGAGCAACCGCCATCGCATTGCCCTGCCCTACCTGATGGTAGCACATGGTGGGGCGCCCCTCCCTGTTCAAGAAGCAGTTTCCACTAAACATCCCGGAGACCAGACCTGTTGGATGGTGGCGCCAGTGAAACAGGTCCGTGCTCGAAACATGTCCCCAGTTGTGACCGCGCTCATCCTGAAAGATATAAAAAAGATGGTATCTCCCCTTCCAGAATATGGCGCCGTTTGGATCGAAAGGCATGGCCTTCCCTTCAGGAATCACAAAGTGGTATCCGGCGCGGTAGGGATCCAAAAGGAGTTGCTCCCTTAACCGTCGCGAAGCGGATGTGTCAGCCGCGGACACCAACGGATCGACAGCTTGGGAAATTCCTGCAAGATCCCCGGCGGTGGCCGCCGCGAACATGGATGCGGTTTTGCCATTCAGGATCAGCGCCCCTTTCTCCACTCCGGCCCCGCCCACAAGACTGGTCCCCTGGAACCGACCCATGCGATCTTTGACATTCCTATCATCGAAGGTCCACCACGCCCACGGCTTTGATCCCGATTCCTCATTGGGCTTGAGGGTGCGAATTTCCTCCTGAGACAACGCACGGTCATAAATCCGCGCGTCATCAATTGAGCCGCAAAAGTGAGAATCGTCCCCCTGATCCAGATGCCGCAAGCCCATCACCACCACACTCTGCGAACCAAAGGAACGGGGCGCGCCAGCCATGGCATACTGCCCATACTTGAGCCCGTCCCGATAAACCGTCACCTGGCGGCTCTCATACGTGATCGCAATTTGCACAAAGGTGTTGGATCCAGCCGTTTCCTGTGGCCAGCCCTCCTGGGATTTCTGTGTTCTCTGGAACCCATCGCTTCCCGGCATCCAGCGCCCGGCAGCGATCTCGCCCAGAACCACCCCGTCAAAATGGGACTCAAGATCGTCGATTGTCATCGCGCTACCCCCCTTCTGGGAGAGATTTCCGGGGGCCACCCAAACGACAAATGTCTTGTTTGTGAGCTCCATCGAGGGTGTCTCACGGCGCAACTCAGCCCCGGGCTTGAGAACCTTAAGCCTGATATCCTTGAACTGTGCTGTGGTAGGGGGACCCGTGTGGAGTTGGAGTCCCAGAATCCCCGCGAGATCACGCTGACCGGGGTCATTGTCAGTGACCTCCGCAGCAAGCCTCCCGTCGACCCTCAACGTCAATCGCGTTCCCTGGCATATCAGGTGGTATTCATGCCATTCCTCAAGTTTGAACCATGGATCCCCCTTGGCCTCGGGAATGTCGGAAATTTGAGCCTTCCCTTTATCGTCGAACACGGCTCGCTGACCACGCCAGGCGAGAGTTTCCCTCCCATGCTCATCATACAGCCGCACCAGCCAATCGGTGTTCAGGTTGTTGTCCACCTGATATCCCGCCACATCATGGTTGGGCAACTCACGGCTTCGGAATTGAAACCCGCAGTTGATCCCCTTTGAACCGAAAACACGATGCTTGAGCTTCAACTCAAAGTCCCCCAATTCCCCTCCCTGCCAGATCAGATAAAGATTCGATTTGAGTGGATGCTCGGGCGTGATCTTGGCGGTGATCGCCCCATCCTCCACCGTCCAGAAGCTCATGTCTGCAGCCTTCCATCCGTCCAGCGTCTTTCCATCAAAAAGGCTCTTGAACTCCCCTTCCGCCCCCTGCCCCCAAATATTCAGGATGGCAGCCAGCAGGATCAGCGGGATGCCCCATTCCAATCTAAGATTATGTTTCATTTTTTGTTCACTTTTTCCCGCCGGTTCGGTCAGGTCTCTGACCACTCTTCGGTATCATTCCCTGCAGAACAGCCAGCGGCAGAGTCACTGATGTCATGTAAACGGGATTCTGTGCGCCAGCCATCTTAATTCCAAAACATTCCCACGGCGCACCCTGAGCACCACCTTTGCGAAAGTCCCCACCCTTGAGATGCTCTATGAATCGGTCAGACACCTCCCTCGCCAACTCTGAATCAACCCTCTGGAGAGCTTCCACCAACCACCCGGTGGGTGTGTGCCAAAATGCACCGCTCTGGTATGTGTTCACTCCGGTGCCACCCGATTCCCAGCACTGGCCTGGCTTGAAGTAGCGGTCTGAAGGGACGTGGCGGATTGCGCCTTGATACTCAACGGTATTCCCCGGAGCACGAACTGCGGCGGCGATCGTCTTTCGCGCGCGGGTGGCGCTCTTTCGGGAAAGCACTCCCAGATGCAGGGCGAACAGGGTTGCCCAAACATCCGGTTGGCGCCCGATCTCGGTCGCCGCACGCAACCAACCATCCTGGGCGGCAGGAAGCAAGAAAACGCGCTCGATATTCGCCACAATGCACCTTGCGATCACCTCGTATTTCGCCGCAGATCGTGGTCGATCCTTCGCCCTGCAGAGCTCTGATAATTGCTTCGCGGCACGGTATCGCAACAGGGTCGCAAACGACATCGCCCCTTGCAGGTAGACAGAATCCTGAAATCCGAAACCCACGGCCCGCCGCTCTTTTGTGGCAATGATTGCGCCCGTCTTCGCATCCGATTCAGGCGACGCAAACGCACGCTCCACCCGGTCAAAGAGACTCATCCCCTCGATTTTCTCCTCCAGAAACCCGGTCTGCCCAAGCATTTTCCAGAGCACATGAGCGATGTGGACGAAGTAAAAATGATCATCGGCAGGTGGCAACGGCCCCCACGGAGGACATCCCTGATCATCCCCGGAGGAATAAGTGCCGGGATAAAAGACTGCCCCGCCCGAAAGATTCACATGGTCCACAATCGAAAAGGGAGGGATGATTCCCCCACTCGGCAAATGCCGCTCCTTGTCCCCATTCTGACACCGGGCCAGCAACCGGAACTGGGGTAAAATCTCCTCTGCACTGATCAATCCGCAATCGAGCGACATGGCGAAATCCCGTGTCCAAAGTGCGGGATAATTTCCTCCGGGCGATATCAGCGTGATGCCTGTTGTGTTCGGCCCATACCCTGACCGTGACTGACCGGGGCGAATCCGTGCGGATTCAATCGTGGCCGAGGCAATCCCCCGAAGGAATTCAAGGGTTGAAGCCCCAGACAAGTCCCCCGGAGCTGAGGCAGCAAAGGCCTTTGCTCCAGAAAACCGCGTCAGGGGAGAAAGCACCCCGGCTGCGATCGCCAACCCCGCGCGATGTAGGAACCTCCTCCGGGTGGATCCATGGACTCGATTTTGTTCTGGGCTCATAAATTACCTTCAGCGTATGCCATGCACAGTTTCAGGGTCCGAAGCTTTCTACACAGGTTCCCCGAACCTCTTTCTTTTCTGATAGGAGGGCCAGTTTAGTATATCGCATTCACTGTGATGCTTCCTGCCATCGTGGTCGGGATGCGGATCGTTTGGGCTGACATGTCAAAATCCTTGTGCGCCCGTCCATTCACAGTCACTGCACGCCATTTCCTTCCGTCGGGATGGCGCAACCGCAAAACAATCGCCTCCGGCCTGGATCGGGATGGCGGCTCTATGACCGCCTCGATGCGGCTTTGTGCGAGGTGGGAGGACACTCGATAGCTCACCGTTCCAAAACGGGAGGGCGCATTCGCGACACGCACACTCATGCCGTCAGCCATCCAATTGCTGGTAAGGAGTGGTGCGATCCATAATTCATCGGCACGCTCCTGCACAAACATCTCCCTCGTCTGGTGCAGGAAATAGCCGGTCTCATGGGTCTTGTCCCAGGCACCGCTGTGGTTGAAATGCTCCCAAAGGCTGAGCACCTCGGGATTCAGCATGGCGGCAAGCGAGTTGAAATAGGAGCGGATGAACGGCTTCACATCATCCCGCAACGCATATATCTCGGCATTCCTCGTGTAATAGGGTTGCACCTTCGAGAACCCTCCCCGATTGAACCAGTCGGCCCTGTTTCCTGCCTCCTGGTAATCAAACCAGCCGTCTGCCAGAAATTGAACATCCTCCATGTGATCCAGCATGAGGCCAACCTCATGACTTTGAGGCTCCATGACCCCTGTGGGCACGAGTTGATGCGCCCCAATCTCCACATCGTAACACCAGCTCCTTCCAGCATCCTGACCCGGGAAAAAGCCGCCCAACGGCCCGGGACTGTGCACCTGGGAGGGATAGTGGGGCGTCCATGTTCCATTCCTCAACTGGATCACTGGAGATCGGGCCTGGGTCCATTGGTATGACCGCAGCGTGCTCCTGCGCAACTGCTCTGCCCGTGCGGCAAACTCCGCATGGCGTGGATCCCCCACCGATTTCAGCATGCCTGCCAATTCACGGAGTCCGGCGTAATAATAACCGTTGTTCGCAAAGTGGTAGGCAAATGCATTCCAATCGGCGATGACTCCGGGTGGCATCAAACCCGACTCCGGACGATCACCGGCAACCGACGGGGCGGTCTTGTCCAACTGCCTGACGATCCACTCTCCAACGCGCCCCATTTTTGGCGCCGCATCAAGAATCCATGCCCGGTCCTGATAAATCTGGTGATATTCCCCTGCGGTCCAAAGATGCCAGGCTGTTCCAAAAGTAGTATAGCCAGTCGTGAGGAAGCCATTGGTGTTATAGCGGTGGATGAAAAAATCCAGCCCACGCCTGGCGAACTCTTCATGCCCCAGGAAGGACATCCCGCGAATGACCGAGTGGGCCTCGCTCTCAAGCGGTCCGTAACTCATCGCAGCAATCCAGGGAGCCACCCGGAGTCCGTCAGCCTCATTTCTCGCGGCGATCAAGCATCTCACCTGGGATGATTTGATCACGTTGTTCAGAAGGGTGTCGGGAGTGTCTATTTGCATCCCTCGCGAGAGCACCGAATTCCAATACGATTTGAATTCCTTCCGCAATTCTTCGAGGGGCCTGCTCTTCAAAAGATCCTCGTTCCCCGACCGCAACAAAACCACGCAGTGGGATTCCTCATTGGGACGAAGAGTCCCGGACAGCAGCAGCCTGCCCCCCTCACGCTTCAACCTGAGCGCACCGCCCTGGCTTGAATCTGCTTTGCCCCCTGAGGGTGCCTTTACCAATGCTATCAGCCCGCGCTCCCCGGTAACCGCCCAACCTTCAGCAATCTCAAGCAGACCAGCATGGATACCTTCCCGACTATTCCTAAGAAACTCCAGTTCCAGACGGGCCTCCAGAGCAGCGGATCCCCGGTTGGTGATCGAAAACTCAACCACACATGCGGAAGATCGGTTGAGGCGGGCCGGGGCGGTTCCTGAGGAATCCCACGGCGCCACAAACGCACGCTCAACATAGGCAATGCCCGATTCGGCGAAGGTTGTCTCGATTGATGGGAGCCACTCCTCATCGAGACGACGCGAGACGAACTTGCTGTGACCTGCCCCGAAGCTCACCTGCAATTCACCAGCGTCCTTGAACCAATCCGTGCCGGTGTCAACCACCTCATGAAATTTCACACTACCCTGCCGCTCCAGAACGAACTTCGCATTGTCGCAGGAAAGAGACAGCATCACGGGCCCCTCACTCTGGGCGTCGTGGTGCGTTTTGGACATCGCCTGAGCCAGTGTCTGATCCGGCATCCCGCGAACCTCCTCGAGGATCGTTTTTGAGGCGGAAACCCTGCGGCGAACCTCATCAAGCCCTGTGGAAGCCGGATCGGTGGTCACCAGCACGCCCTGATCCGGCAGATACACCGCTCCATGTCTCAGAACGTCATCCACCGCAACGCTGAATGTCCCCAACTGCATGCGGAATTGAATCAGGGTGGGATCCGACCCAAGCAGGGACCACCGGGAGTAGCGTATGGGAAGCGGCAAAGGCACACCAAGATCCCACTTCGCCTGTTCACGACCATCACGAGGCAGTAATTCCCCGTTCACAATCCCAACCTCAGCACCCGACTGCCCCCCTGCACCAACAAACCGGGCAACAAGATTCGTAACAGCCCAGCGGGAGCGTGTGCGAACCTGGGGACGTTCCACAGCCACAGAGCCGCCAGTCGCAGGAAAGATCCAGCGCAGTTTGCGGGTCAATACCGGTTCGGTTGCTCCGGATCCAGACGCAATTTGAAAGATGAGAGTCCCCGCAACCTGTTGCAGCTTCCCATTAATCGGCTTGAATGCCCCCTGCCAGGCGGATTCTCCGAACCAACCTTCCACCCGCACATCGTTGATCGCTGGAATCCGGGCATGGTCCGGGAACACCAGCCGGACCTCACGCGGAGCACGCCGCCCGAGCCACTGAGTGCCCACACATGCAAGGTGGTTTGTGGACACGGGAACCAAATACAAGCCGGATCCATCCACCGACAAATCCCGATCCAAAAACAGGTCGTCCGCGAGAAACTCCTGGATGCGATCCGCCCTCGCACCATCGCACCGGTTGGGATCCCAGGTTGCCACACGGCCAAACAACCCGATATCCACCGGCTTTTCCTCACCCACCTCAGGATGTGATGTTGCGGGTGTCAACCGGGCATTCCCCCAGTTTGCCATGTCGCAGGTGATCCCATCCCCTGCGTCCTCAATTTCCAGGCGCAACTCCATGCCCCCCGCAACTCCCACGTGCACAGCCAGCGGCTCATCCCCTGAGTGGAGAACAGGACTCACAAAACAAGTGACGCCATCCACAACCACCCGAAAAATGACCGACCCCATCGCAGCACAGGGTTGGAGGCCAGCCTCAGCGTCAAAGTAACTGAAAGAGCCATCCAGCAGAACCGTCATGGATCCGGTTGCATGAAGTCCAATTCCCTTGCTGAAGGAATGCGTGCCAATCCGAAGGGATTCGCCCGCCATCCCGGCAGCATGGGCCGCCACGTTCCATCCGGGTTCACCCCAGCCCTGGGTCGTTGCGAAAATCAACTCACGGTGGTCACCTAATTGAATGGGAGTCAGCTCCTGCGCTGGTGCGTTTTGAATGCCTGAGAACCACAGGCACAGAAAAACTGGGAACCAGGAACCAGGCGGTAAGCAGGAAAAGACCCGGGAAAGCAGAATCGATATCGCGGGGTGAAACATGGATGAAGTCTCTCAAGAGCACCCCCACAGGGCAAGACCTCAACGACCCTAAGCCGATTTTCCTCAAGCCCCACCACCATTCCAAAGCGGGAAACTCCCTATGCCTGAGGGCAGGTCTTTTTCCCCCAAACCCCTCAGTCGAAGGAAAAACCGTTGACCGCGTCCGACTGTGGAATCTGATGAACCGGATGGCTCATCAGAGGAGAAAATAACTCATCGGCGCCGGCGTGAAGGGGCATAAAAGTATCCCCCACGAATGCGCGATCCGGTAACCCGCGGAATGCCGACCGGCTGCCCCGGCTTGTCCTGTTCGAACAAGGCAGTGTAGCGATACTCGAAGCCCTCGAGTTTAACCCTGGGAATCTTTTGATCTATGAAACGTTCGATGGCCTGCACATGGCGGGCATCCTCGGCCACCATGATGGTGAACGCATCACCCTTGTTCTCCATGCGCCCAGTGCGCCCAATACGGTGGATATAATCCTCGGGATGCTGGGGCACATCGTAATTCACCACGTGACTCACATCCGCGATATCCAGCCCGCGGGCAGCGATGTCGGTTGCCACAAGAACCTCATATTTGCCTTCCCTGAAGCCCTGCAGCGCCTGTTCACGCTCCCGCTGCGTCCGGTTGGAGTGGAGCACGGCGACCGCATGGTTGGCCCGTTTCAGGGTGTGCGCAGCACGGTCCGCCCCATGTTTTGTCCTGCAGAAGATGATCACGGAGTCGTAGTTTACATGCTTCAACAACTCGAGCAGAAGGTCGGTCTTCTGAGATTCAGACACCGGGTAAATAACATGCTTCACCGTCTCGGCGGGAGTTCGGCGTGCACCAATTTCAATGGTCTTGGGCTCGTGCATCGCCCAGCGAATCAGCGTCTCTATCTCCGGCGGGACGGTGGCGGAAAACAACGACGTCAACCGCTTGCGGGGACACTTTTGAACAATCCGCCGAACGTCAGGAAGGAAGCCCATGTCCAGCATCCGGTCGGCCTCGTCAAGGACCAGAAACTGAATATTGTCCAGCGAGCAGGTTCCGCGTCCCATGTGGTCCAACAACCGGCCCGGCGTTGAAACGATGATATCGACACCCGCCTTCAGGGCATCCATCTGCCGCCCATAGCCCACCCCGCCATAAAGAACCACGGTGCGAAGGTTGGTAAACCGGGAGAAATCGTGAATCGCCGTCTCAACCTGTGCGGCCAGTTCCCGCGTCGGTTCGAGAATCAGCACACGGGGCCTGGGTTCGTGCTTGTCGAGTTTTGAAAGGATCGGCAGGGCGAAGGCGGCGGTCTTCCCGGTGCCTGTCTGGGCACTCCCAATAACATCAGTGCCTTCCAGCATCAGGGGGATCGCACGAAGTTGAATTGGCGTGGGCTCGACATAACCCATGGCCTTTACCCCCTCGATCATCGCAGACGAAAGGTTTAATTTACTGAATCCCATAAACAAATAATTTTTCCCGGCGCGCCCCGGTGTGGCACGCCCGAATGCACCGCATCTGCTGTCTCCGGAGTCAGGTAACCCGTGTAAGGGGGCACCTGGAAAGGCGACCCCAAAACCATACCCCCATCCCACCCCGAGCTGGATATACCTCTACACTGCCGGATCCACCGCCGGGGAGCACTCCGATGCCACCACCTGAGTGGGGGCGGGAGCAACTTCCGCAACAGTAGGCTCGGCAGGGACCGCGATGGCGGTTTCCTCAGTAGCAGCAACAGCTGATTCCGTCGGCACCGACGGCTCAGCGGGAGCCGCAGCAGCAACCACGGCGGTCGCAGCTTCAACAGCAGCGGCCTTCGGTGCCGGCTTCTCCGGCTTTGGAGGTTTGGGAAGCGGCTTTTTGGCGGTTTCCAGAACTCCGGTGGCAAATTCAATGACATGACCCTGATGGATCAGCCAATGCAAGTCAGCTCCAAGGCTGGCCTGTTCAGCGGTGGCCTGCACAGGCTCTGGAGCGGCAACGGCTGCTGCAGGCGCCTCACCCGCAACGGGCGCTTCCACGGGAACAACAACAATCGGAGCGGCAGCGGGTGAAGGGGCCAGGGCCTCAATCAACTGGCGCCGGTTCGTCTTCGGATGAGCATTAATATACTCTACAATGCTTTTGACTCCATCGGAAACCGGCGTCGCCACCAGATCCAGATAGTGTGGCCGGGCCACGCAAACATGGGTGACAGCCTTGTTCACCTTGAAGAACTGAAGCCCGCGCGACGCGAACTGCTGGCTGAGCACGGTTGCAGTCTGCAGCGGGAACCGCCGCTGGTCCTCCCAGGCACTCCGCACCAGACGGGTCAGCTCAGGGCTGCGGAGGTTTCGGGCAGCGCTGCCCGAAAGAGTGTAGGTTTCAACCTGTTTGATGATCGCGTCCTTGTGAACCTCGCGGAAATGCTTTTCCACCTCGGCCATGGTGCCCAATCTGAGGGCATCCGGCACATTCAGGCAGACAAACTCCGTCTTCCAACTCTGGTCCTCAACCCACTTCTTCACAACCTCCTCGTCCCGGACAATCTTGATCCGCGACTTGTAAACATCAAACGGCATGCGGGCAAAGCGTTGCCCATGCAGTTTGCGAAGCTGGTTCAGGTAATCGTGGTGGTTGGGGGGACCCAGAACAACGCCGCTGATTCCACATTGGCCCACGAAGGTATACTTGCCCTTCGGCGGCTCGGTGGCGGTCTTTTCAGTCTGGTAAAATGTGCCGAAGTGCTTCCGGATCACATGCTGTATCGACTCCTCCTCCGTGAGCCACAGGGTTTCATCCAGGGCACAGAAAAAGAGGGGTTGAGCCGGCTTGCCCTCGCCTGCCTTGCGGCCTGTGAACACCACAGTGTGGCGCTCCGGCTTTTGCAGGATCATCTGGGCGATATCAAAAAGCGGGTAGGCTCGGCCTGTGATCTTGATCTGGCGGGCCAGGGACTCAACCCCCTTCTCGTCAGGAATCAGGTCAACATCCACATCCGGCAGTGGGAGGGGGGCCGGGCGACGGTCCTGAAAATCTCCACTCCGTCCGCGATCTCCACCGCGGTCAGGTCTGCGATCCCCACGCCCGAACCGGTTCTCACCAGCTGGGGCTGTCGGTCCGCCGGGAGCACCCCCGGGGCGACGGTCACCACCAACGGAAGGACGGGGACCACGTCCCTGCCCGCCTCCGCCGGCTCCGCCTCCGCCATCCCGCCGGGGCGGACGTGAGCCCCCCCGATCTCCGCGGCTATCGCCGCGTCGGTCGCGCCGTTCATATGACTCTGACTCACCTTCGTACTTGGCGTATTTCGAGGTTGAAGCAGGCTCTTGCGCCCAAGCGGGCAAGAAGAGCTTTTCAAGATCCAGATCGTTCTCAGGTAACGTGCTCATTACAACATGTCAGACGCCCAAATTAAGCGCCGTGCAAATGCCATTCGTTCAGAATGGAGTGGCTTTCCCCAGATTGCAAGCACCGTTGCACATCTGTTGTCAGGTTGACAAAGCACCTGACAGAAACCCTCCCTGATTCAATCCTCTCCGGCTTCGGCGCCGAACGCAAGCAATTCCCCCCCAAACCGTTCGGTAAAACTTCGAAATCCCTCGCAATCTCAATATTTCATCTTGCCGACCGCCTTTCTGTTTGTCCAAATACTGCCATGCGAAACACTTTTGCCAAAAGACTGCCCCTTGCAGCGTTGTTGCTGGGCCTTTTCCCCGGAATCGTTCACTCTGCCGAAAACCCCTTCATTGGGGACTGGGAACTAACAATACCAGGGGGACACGCGGGATGGCTCGGCGTCGATCAGTCCGGGGACAAGCTTTCGGCAGGAATGCTCTGGGGTTGGGGAAGCGTCGAACCGACCGCCTCAGCAAAGCTGGCTGATGGCAAGCTGGTGGTCACCCGGCTCCACAACATTGAAACCAAGGATGCCTCCGGAGCTAAACGGAAGGTGACCCTCACGGAAACCATCACAGCAACTTTGGATGGCTCCAACATGAAGCTGGTAAGCATCAAGGAGCGCGAAAACTCCAATGGAGCCGACCGGGCGGAGTTCACCGGAAAACGCACCGCACCAATGCCGGAGGCCCCCGACTTGAAATCTGTGAAATTTGGCCCCCCAATCCAGCTTTTTAATGGAAAAGACACATCCGGATGGAGGCTGACGGACCCCGGCGCGGTGAACGGCTGGAGCGCGAAAGATGGATTGTTGGTGAACAACCCCCATCAGGAGGATGGCAAGCCCCATTTGAACTACGGCAACCTGCGTACTGAGGGGGAATTTGAAGATTTCCGCCTCAAGCTGGAGGTCCGATTGGCAAAGGGTGGCAACAGTGGAGTCTACCTGCGCGGCATTTATGAGGTTCAGGTTGCCGAAACCTACGGGAAGCCTCTCGACTCCCATAACATGGGTGGCCTTTACAGCCGCATCAAGCCCGCCGTCTCGGCTGAAAAGCCGCCCGGCGAATGGCAGACTATGGACATCACACTCGTGAAGCGGCATCTCACCGTGATTCTGAACGGGAAGACACTCATAGCCAACCAGCCGGTTCGTGGCTGCACGGGTGGGGCGCTCTGGTCGGATGTGAGCCGTCCCGGTCCGCTTTATCTGCAGGGAGATCACACCGGCGTGGAGTATCGGAACATCAGTGTAACCCCCGTTCTGCCGTAGAAAACCTATAACGCTTCGATTGCCCTCCCAGCTTCCAACGGTCGCTGGGAGGGCTATGGTGTCTTTGCAATTCGAGCCACTCCGGCCTTGCCCAGCAAAAAGCCGTCCTTCCTGAGTTGATGTGCAGCGGGATATCCCGGTTCCGCAAGTTCAATCCCCGGCCACCGACCTATCGCCGTGAACTTCAGGGCATGGTTGGCGGGCGACCATGGCTTCCCCCTTTCTTCCTTCCGACCCGTCAGGGCCGATTCATCTGGGAAGAGGATGATGAACATGGGACGAGTGGGTATGAGATTTGACGGGACAATCGCCGGCTCCTTTTCCATACTCCGGTGCATGATTTTGAACATTTCAGGCACCGAAAGCAACGTTTTGGACC
>CAIWMU010000192.1 GCA_903913865.1 uncultured Verrucomicrobia subdivision 3 bacterium | reverse complement strand
TCAGTTATTAGCGGGAAGCACCGCTAAAGAGGGACTTCCACCCTCCTGTTCAAGTGCGCTCCCAGACGCACCCAGCCTGGGGTCCAGCCCCAGGAAACGGGACATTGAAACGATTCAAGGGCTGAAGGCCCGGCATCATCCGGTGGATTCCTGGGGGAGGGATATGTCGGGCCTTCAGCCCTTTGGATCTATTATTATGCCCGATACCCAGGCCGGTGGCCTGGGCTCTCATAGGGTGTGCCTTTGGCGCGATGGGAAAGCGGGGCAATCTCACTTCACAGAAGCCAACCAAGGTAACGAGACCCGTAAAGCTCTTTGTTCTCTTCGTTTGCTTCTGTTCCATTTCCGCTTCGGACCGACCACCTTTTGCGCGTTGCCGAAACGGCTCCTTTAAGGCATAGTATGAACCGTGTGGGCGCGCCAAACCGAATAAATTGCGGCGCTCCCCGTCAAAGATCTGCATGGAACTAAGAACCGCATGGCTGCCGGGAAAGCGTGGGACCCACCTGAAGCGTGGGCATGAACGCGTTATTGGCACCTCCCTGCCCTTCTTTTGCCCCTGTGCAGGGGATTTGTCAGGCGGTTCCCGGCCCTGACGCCCGGTCCCCATCCACATTTGCAACATCCATCGTGTTGTCGAACCATTCATACCATATCCACCCATGAAACTGACCCGTTACTTCATTCCGATCTCAGCCCTGGCCATTGCCGGGTTCCTCTCCGGTTGCGCCTCCTCCGGCGTCCGAAACCCCTCCGGTGTGCCCGTCACGGAGATGCGGCCCGATGAGCGCGGGTTCGTGGCCGGCACGGGGGTGGAATCCCAGGACATGGTGATGGTGACGGACAAGATGGCCCGGAGCATTCTTTCCACCCCCCAAATCGCCAACGCGCAGGGGACCCCCCGTGTGGTCCTCGACCCTGTGATTAATGAAACCCGGTTCCCCATCAACAAGGACATCTTCCTGAGCCGCATCCGGGCTGAATTGAACACCAAAGCCCGGGGCAAGGTGCTCTTCCTGGCCCGCGAACGGATGGCCGCCCTGGAAAAGGAGCGCCAGATGAAACAATCCGGACAGGTCACCTCCACCACGGACCCGAACGTGCAGGAGTTCAAGGGCGCCGACTTTTTCCTGACCGGCAAACTGGAGGGGATGACCACCCGGACGAAGGCCGGCACCAGTGACTATGTGCTCTACACCTTCCAGCTGATTGATGCCCGGACCACCGACATCATCTGGGAAGACCATGCTGAGATCAAAAAACAGGGACTCGAAGATGCCGCCTACCGGTAACATTTCGGCGGGCCACTCACGGCAAAATGGCAGGCGGCTGCTCGCGCTGGGCTTTTGTGCCCTGGCACTGGCTGCCACAAGTTGCGCCACGGCCGAGAAGAAGCCCTCAGTCCAGATCACCGGCAATCTGCTGATCGACGGCCCCAATGCCATTGCGAACGGTCCCGCCCGCGACAAGGTGTTGTGGCAGTATCGCACCGCACTGGCCTACATGCGCCGTGGAGATTTTGCCCAGTCCAAGACGATTCTGGACGACGCCCTCCTGCGCATCGGAAGTGTGTTCGGCAACGATGACTCGGCGAAGAAATCCAGGGGCTACTTCCGCAAGGAAGCCAAAAAGACCTTCATAGGGGAGCCCTACGAGCGATCCATGGCCTACATCTACCGGGGCATGCTCTACTGGAGGAATGGCGAACCGGACAATGCCCGCGCCTGCTTCCGCTCCGCACAGCTGGCCGACAGCGACACCGAGGAAAAAGTTTACTCCGGCGACTGGGTGCTGGCCGATTATCTGGACGGCCTGGCCTCCGCAAAGCTCGGTGGCGATGGCTCGGATGCCCTGAAACGGGCCCAAGCCTCCGCAAAAGGCATTACCCTGCCCCCATACAACACCCGGGCCAACGTCCTCGTGTTCATCGAGTTCGGGCCAGGTCCGGGCAAGACCGCCACCGGCGAATACGCCGAGGAACTGCGCATCACAACGGCTCCCTCCCCCGTTAAGTCGGTTCAACTGACGTTTGACACCTTCACCATCCCGGCCGCTCCCACGGATGACGTGGGGTTTCAGGCCACCACCCGGGGCGGGCGCGTGATGGATCACATTCTGGGAAGGAAGGCCGTCTTCAAATCCGCAACGGACGTGGCGGGCAATGTGGCCCTGATTGGCGGCCTCGGCACCGCGCTTGTGAGCCATGACCGCACCACCCAGGAGGTGGGGCTGGGCATCGCCCTGGCGGGGGTCATCAGCAAGGTCGTCTCCGCCGCCACCATGCCCGATGCGGACATACGCGCCTGGGACAACCTGCCGCAATATCTCACCTTTATGAACCTGCAGCTCTCCCCGGGCAGGCACACATTGACCGCCACATTCCTGAGCACATCGGGCAGTCCTATTCCGAACCTGACCAAGCAAATCTCCTTTGACGTCGCCGCCGGAAAGGACAAGGTCCTGTTCATCAGCGACCAGTCCTCCACGCCTCTCAATCTATGAAAAAGTATCTCCTTCTGTTCGTTGCCGCGGCCGCCCTGGCCTCGGGTTGCAAAAGCCACGAGGGGGCCTATCTCCCGCTGAACACCAACACCCACAACCTGGAGGACAGTTCCGCCTTTGTCCTTCTGGACCGGGGCGCGCAGCGCTCCATCACCCACGCGGGAATCCAGGGTGTCCGCCAGCAGGATGGCCGGCTCCAGGTGACCGCCAATGTGCGCAACCGGGAAAACCGCCGCCTTCAGGTGCAGATCAACTGCGTGTTCAAGGACGGTCAGGGATTTGTGGTTGAGGAAACCCCCTTCCGCAACCTGTTCCTGGACGAGAACGCCCAGGAGGGTGTGACCTTCACTTCAGCCAACGACAAGGCCCAGCGCTACACCATCAGGGTCCGCGAGGCCCGTTGATCAGCGCACCCGGAATTGCTCAGCCAGGGCGACCGCTTTCAGCATCGCCTTGGCCTTGTTCACTGTCTCCTGATACTCCGCCTCCGGGGTGGAGTCGTTCACCCAGCCGCCCCCGGCCTGCACGTGGGCTTTGCCATCCTTCAGAAGCGCCGTGCGAATGGTGATGCAGCAATCCAGATTCCCGTTGAACGAGAAATACCCGACGCAGCCGCCATAAGGGCCGCGCGCGGTCTGCTCCAGCTCGGAGATGATCTGCATGGCCCGGATTTTCGGCGCCCCGCTCAGTGTCCCGGCCGGGAAGGTGGCCCGCATCAGATCGTAGGGTGTCTGCCCCCCGGAAAGCTGCCCCTCCACCTGCGACACAATGTGCATCACGTGGCTGTAGCGCTCGATGATCATCAAATCCTTCACCCGCACCGACCCGTAATCACAGACGCGCCCCAGATCGTTCCTCGCCAGATCCACCAGCATCACATGCTCGGCCCTCTCCTTCGGATCCGCCAGCAATTCCTCCTCCAGCGCCTTGTCCTCCTCCGGTGAGGCCCCCCGCCGCCGTGTCCCGGCAATGGGACGGATCTCCACCTTCCGATCCTCGCACCGCACATGGATCTCAGGCGAGGCACCCACAAGGGAGAACCCTTCCAGCTCCATCAGGAACATGTAGGGGGAGGGATTGATCGACCTCGCGGCCCGGTAAACATCCAAAGGACTGGCCTCAACCGGGACGGAAAATCGCTGCGAGCCGACAATCTGGATGATGTCCCCCGATCTGATATACTTCTTCGATTTCTCGACGTTCGCCATGAACTGCTCACGGGTCAGGTTCGAGACAAACGGAATCGGCGGAACCTCCGCAGGGAGGGTGACGGGATGATGCTCCGCCGGCTGCTCGAGCAATGATACGAGCCGCTCAATCTCCGCAGTGGCCTCCTCATAGGCATCCTCCACAGTAAACCCTTCCAGAAAGGCATTAACCAGAACCGTGAGTGTCTGCGCCACACGATCAAAAACCAGAAGCTGGTCCGCCACGATGAAATACATCACCGGTGTGCGTAGATCATCCCGCGGTGGTCTGGGAACCACCGGCTCCACATCGTGGATGAATTCATAGCCGATGAATCCAACCGCGCCACCGGTGAACCGGGCCAGCCCGGGCACCGTGACCGGATGATACCGGCCCATGACCTTCTCGACGACTTCCAATCCGTCCTTAACGACCCCAATGGGACGTGCCTCTCCACGGATCTCCGGTGGCTCCACCGTGTAGGTCTCGGTGACTTTACCCTCCTCGATCACATCCACCCGCTTGCCCGTCTGCCGGATCACGGAGCGTGGATTGCAGCCAACGAAGGAATAGCGCCCCAAGTGCTCGCCACCCTCCACGGACTCGAACAGGAAAGCCTCGCCAAATCCCCGGATCTTGCGATAGGCCGAAAGCGGCGTTTCTATATCCGCCAGCAGCGTGCGGGTGACCGGGATCAGGTTGCCCTTCCCGGCCATGGCTCGAAATTGTTCCAGCGTGGGTGCGTACATGAATAGTGTTTGGCTTAAAGGTTCGGGCTCTTCGATCGACGAACCCCTGCCTCAGGCGCAGGGGATGTCACCAGAGACCGGCACACGATCATTTCTTTCCGTAAATCTCTTCCGGCGTCTGTAATTGAGCCTCAGTGATCTGAAATTCCGCCCCGGACCCCTTGATGGATCGGTAGAAGCAGGATTGGTAGCCCTCGTGGCACGAAGCACCCACCTGCTCCACCTGGATCAAAAGGGTGTCCCCATCACAATCAAATGCCAGATCTTTCACGGTCTGCGTGTGGCCGCTGGACTCCCCCTTCATCCAGAACTGCTTCCGCGAACGGCTCCAAAAGTGTGTCCTGCCGGTCTCGATCGTCTTCTCAAGCGACGCCCGGTTCATCCAGGCCATCATCAGCACCCGGCCGCTTTTCTGCTCCTGCACAATGGCTGGAATCAGGCCCTGCCCATCAAATTTAAGGTTGTCGTAAAAACTCATATCAATTCACCTTCACGGGCACATTAACGCAAGAGGGTTTCGCCCGCACGTTTTTACTGAATACGCCCCAACACCCGGCCCACCTGCGCCCCCAGCACCTCCAGGGGCCCTTCATTCCAGAGCACATGCCTGGATCGCGCGATCTTGTCTACAAGGGGAAGCTGCGCCCCCACGCGCCCCCGAACCTGCTCGACCGACCACCCGCGAGCGGCAAGACGCACCGCTTGCGTCCTCTCCGTGCACGCAACGCAAACCACTTCATCCAAATCCTTCTCAGCCCCGGTCTCAAAGAGCAATGGAATCACGACGCAGGCGTGGCTCGCCCCCTCCCCGCGCCACACTCCCAGCAACTCCAGCCACCGTGAACGGATGCGTGGATGCAAAATCCCCTCCAGCCTCCCTCGCGCTGCATCATCCTGAAACACAAGCCTGGCAAGCGCGGCACGAATCAGGCGACCCTCCCCATCCAGCACCCCCGCGCCGAAACTCAGTCGAATCTCCTCCAGCGCCTGCTGTCCCGGCTCAACCAGCTCCCTGGCAAGATCATCGGTATCCACCACCCGGACACCCCGATGCAAAAAGCAACGGGCGGCAGTGGATTTGCCCATTCCAATGCCGCCCGTTAAACCAAGGACCTTCATGCGGGTCCGGATGAGGGGTTACTTCTAGTTACCCCGGACCGACCGATAGAATTTCTGTCCCGCGCCTTCAACAACCGGGTCCGAGAACTTGATGATGCCGGACAGCGGGGCGACCGTGGTATGAATGACCGTCCAGTTCACCAGATCGGTTGAAGCTTCGATGCGGTAGGTCAAACTCGCCTGCGCGGTGACTTCCAGCTCGAATTGACCATTAACCACAGCCCCTGTCAGGGTGGAGTCAACCGCCGCATAAACAACAACCACCGTTTGGGCTCCATTATTGCCCGGGCTTAGATCGATATTGGCGGAGGAAACGCTCGCCCAACTCCGAACGTCCCCACCCAGGAAAGGAGCAGTGACAATCTCAACTGTCGCGGAAGCGCCCGAAGCGATGCTGCCGAGCAGCGCAACCACCGAGGCCTCGTTCGTTCCAGCCACTGTCCCTTGCGAAGCGCTGGCAGAAATGTAGTTCACACCAGCCGCAAGAGTGTTTACAGCGACCACATCCACGGCCGTAGAGGGGCCGTTATTGACGACAGTCACAACGTTGGTCACAAAGCCGCCCACGAAGGCGATCTCCGGACCGCTGACCATGGTCACGCCGAGATCCGCAATCGGGTTCACCGTTTGAATAGTGGTGATTTCCAGCGCGTAGCCGCCTGAGATGCTGCCCGAATCACCCTTGGAATCATCCAGCACGAACAGCGACCAGACTCCATTCGGATCGGTGCCGTTCAAAGTGTCGAGTCCGAGACCGTAGGGGGTCGCCGGAGCAGGAGGCAGGAACACCACATCGGTATCGTAACGGGTGGGGAGATACGTTCCGGACCGGAGTGTGGCCGACTTGGGCATCTTGTCGCTAGCCGCGCCATCAAAGGTGAGGTTCAGATTCGTCACGGCATGTCCACCGCCCGTGTGCGACATCAGCAGCACGGAGTTGCCTTGAGGACCAACCAAAAGAAGGTTCAGGTCATTCGGGAAACTGTGGCTGACTCCGCTCACGGTCACCCGGACCTTGTCCACCATGCCAACCAGCCCGGTGACAGAAAGTGAGATCGGATACACAGAGGCGGTCCCGTGATCCGGAATCGTGGCTGTGGCTGTGGTTGCAAACGAGTGCTTCGAAGGCAGGAGGAACGTGTAGGAAACGCTCCCTGCGGCGTTGGTTCCATCGGTCAAGGCGAGGGTCGCCACAACCTCGGTGACACCATTCGAATCCGCAGTGAAGGTGAACGGCTTGGATACGGTCTGACCGTTCAGTCCGAGAACACCATAATCCTGGGGTTCGCTTTGGGAGGTGATGCCCCCGCCATTCACGACGCTTGCAACCACGCTACCCGCTGTCGGAGCCGACCCAACATTCTTCAAGCCGAGCGCAACCGTGACAGTCTCACCGGGGTCCACCGTGCCGTTCACCGGACCGCTCTCGGAAATGAGCAGTGCCCCGGAGGTGACAATCTGAGGCGTGGGCCCGACAACCGCCAACTCAAGTGAGGTGGAATTATTGGCCTGAGCAGCATCAATGGAGACGGTCGCCGCGGATACCAGATTTGTAAGCAAGCCCTGATCAGCAGCATTACCTTCGATGGTCAGCGTCGCAGTAGCTCCGGATGCAAGGGATCCAAGTGTCCAGACGATAGAGGTCCCGGTGTTCTCCCAGCTGCTGCCCTGGCTTCCCGAGATGGAGGTGACAGTCAAGCCGACCGGCAGAACGTCCGTGACAACCGATTCGAGAGCAGTATCAGGCCCATTGTTCGTGATGGAGACCGTAAAGATCACATTGCTCGTCGTGATGATAGGATTGGAGCTGGCCGCCTGACCGACCGCCAAATCCGCACTCGGGAGCGTCACGGCTGTGATGATCGCAGCCGCATTGTTCAGGAGGTTCAGGTCGTTCTCAGGTGAGGAAACGGACACGCTGTTGGTGATCAATCCGGCAACGGCTGCGGAAGGAGACACGGTGAGCGACACCCTCGCGCTCGCCCCGACTGCCAGGGAACCGAGGTTGCCAAGCAAGGTTTGGCCCTGCACCGCAAGACTTCCTTGGGAGACCGCGTTGGTAACGAGGGTCACGCCGACCGGAAGAACATTCGTGAATGCTACTTCAGAAGCCGGATTCGGGCCTCCATTCGTCACTGTAAACTGGTATGTCAGCCTGCCACCGGCCACGGTGCTGGCTTCACTGGCTGTGCCACTAACGGCCAGATCGGAAACCTGATTCACCGGCGTGAGGAGGCTGATCGCCAGACTCCATCCACCCGTGATCTCGCCCACATCACCCGCCGTGTGATCGGCAACAAACAGCTTCCAGATCCCATTGGCGTTCCCGTTATTGAACACTGCCAGAGATGATCCGTAAGGATTCGCCGGTGCAGGGGCCGGTAGGTTTGCAGCCGGTAGGTAATTACCCGGGCGCCATGTCCCCGCCACGATTTGAGAGCCCGCGTCGGGAAGTGCCGCTGCCGCCGAATCATCAAAGGTTAGCGTTGAATTAGCTAGTTCCCCCTGACCGGCACCGGACATCAAAATCACCTTCTGACCGCTGGGCCCTACGAGAAGAACGTCAACGTCCTGCGGGAAAGTGTGCGTGAAACCTGCGAGGCTGACCGCCACCTTCCCAACCACACCGCTGACACCACTCACATTGATCGTCGAAGGATAAGGGGCTGCACCGCTGTTGTCGTTGATCACAATCCTCTGCGTATTCGCAAACGACTTGATCGACGGGAGCGTGAAGGTGAAGCTCAGGTTCGTCACGAAAACCCCTCCCTGCGAAATCCGCAACACGGCCACCACGGAGGTGGTTCCGGAAGCGGTGAAGGTAAACGGTTGACCCTCGGAGAACCCACCAGCCATGAGGGTTGGGTAGTCACGCGGGGTCGGAAGTGTGGGGGCGGAAATTCCGTTGGTCATCAGCAACGTCGCGGTGATGTTGGTCGCGGTCACGTTGCCCCCATTGCGAAGGCGCAGGACTGCGGTCACTGTCTCTCCATTGTCGATCGAGCCATTGGCGGGAGCGTAGCTCTCGGCTGTCAGTGCAGACCCGGCGGCCACGATGTTAATGAACGGCGGAGCCACGACGATCGGCAACGATACCGCATTGTTGCCGGAATTGGGATCCGGCTGGCTACCCGCCACGGAGGCAACCACGGAATTTGTCCCATTCGCAAAAGGCGTCACGTTGATCCAGACGGTGGCCGTGCCGCCGCTAAGAATCGTCCCGAGCTTCGTCAAAATGCTGCCGTTGGTGGAGGTTGAGCTCCCCTGACTGTTGGTAACCCCTACAAGCGTGAAGCTCGGAGGCAGAACGGTATTCAACATCACAGCGGAGCTCAGGCTGGGACCGCCATTGGTCACGGTGACATCGAGCGTCAGATTGCTCCGGGTCACCACAGGATTCTGACTTGCCACGATGGAAACGCTCAGGTCGGAGGATGGCCCGACGGCCGTGAGGATCCTGGCTGTGTTGTTCGCGATAACAGGGTCATACTGGTTGGCACTTCCCTGAGCCACCACCGAGATGGTCCCTTCAACGAGGGGCTGAACTGTAAAACTTGCCGTCGCGCGGGCGCCACTGGCCAGACCGCCGAAGCTGCAAACCACCATGTTGCTTCCAACGAAGGATGCACCTTGCGAAACTCCGGATGAGGTGATGACCACTCCGGGGAAGAAGCTGTTCGTCACAACCACCCCCGAGGCGGTGCTCGGGCCCTTGTTCGTCACCGACACGGTGTAAACAACCGGGCTTCCCAAAACGGTGGAAACCGGGGCCGAGGCCAGACCGACTGCAAGGTCGGATGTCGGCGGATTCACATTGGAGATGAACACTGCGGTGTTGTTGAACAGGTCGAAATCAGGCTGCTCTGAGGAGACCGTGGCGGAAGCGGTGATCAACCCGGCTGTAGTCGGAAGAACCGTCACATTGACGGTTGCCCTGCCACCGGCGGCCATCTGGCCAAGATTGCAGGTTAGCACGTTCCCCGCAACGGAGCTGCCACCCTGGGAGGAGGTGGCCGATTGATAAAGGACACTGCCCGGGAGCAACTGGCTGACCGTGACATTCTTGGCTGAGCTCGGACCGCGGTTTGTGACCGAGAGGGTGTAAATCAGGGTCTGACCCACCATCACCGGCTCAGGCGCGGCTGTGATCCCGACTGCGAGATCGGATCCCGGGCACTCACCCAGACCGTCGGTGCATATCGTCGGTGTGATGTCCAGTGACCAGCATTGAATCCGGCCGAAATCAAATCTGGAAGCATCCAGCACGCGCAGCTTCCAGATGCCGTTCACGTTTGTGCCGGATTTCCCGTTGAAAATCGAGAGCGGCTGCTCAGGCTTGTAGAATCCGAGGAAGGGGGCCACACCGCTGCCAATCGCCGTCGGTGCTGCATCGTCGAAGATCGTGCGGCGCGAGTCCGGGGAGCATGCAAGGCCGTAGTTCTGACCTCCATTCCCGCGGAATCGGGAAAGGGTGTTAGTGACACCATCAGGAGAAATCAACTGAAGCTGCAGGTCGGCGTCATAGGTATGGGTGATGTAAACACCAACCGACACCTTGTTGACCGCGAAGCTGATATTCGTCACCGCAATCGTGGAGTTGGTCTCCGAATTGTCAGGAATGGCCACTGGAGCCAGGCTCTCAAAGCGAACCGGCATGCCGGGGGTTCCGGTCTGCATCGTGAAGCTGTTTGTCGCGGAAGCGGCCTCAGATTTGAGGAATAGTTGGAATTCTATCGGTTGACCGCAGTTAAAGGTCGGCGCGGTGCTGACTTTGAATGCGACCAGATTCGTTGCCAGATTGCCGCCCGCCACATTGGGATAGCCCGAACTGCTGCTCGCGATCAACACACCGGGTGTCGTCGTGGCGAGAATCGCTGACAAGTTGGTCACCCCGATCATGCTGGTGTTTGTCAGAACGACATAGAGGTCGGAACACTCGTTGAAATCAATCAGGTGGTTGGCGTTCGCATCCAGGAAATAGGTCGAGGAAACCTTCATCGACAAACCGTAGCCGATCTTCACGGTCATCGTGGAGGCTCTGGGTGAAAACTCCGCAAAGAAGACACCGGAATTGGCACCATCCCACCACCGGGCACTGGGGGCGGAACTATCGCTGAACTCATTCTGATAACCGGAAGAGCCGTTTTCCTCGTAATAGAGATCATTGGCATCCCCGTTATTCATTCCCCTCTGCAGATGCCACTGGTTGTCCGCTTGGACGAGAGTCAATTCGTAGTTCGCGTGGGAACCGTTATACGCCAGACTTTGGTTGTCACGATCACCCAATTCGTCAACATGCCAAAGCGCAATGCCGCTGCCCGAAATCGCGGAATCCCGGCCGGTCTTCTGACGGTTTTCCATCAGGTAATATTCCGTGGGAGTGCCGGGTTTCTCAAACCGGTAAAAGGTATTGAAGTTGGTTCCGCGCGGGGCTGTCAAAACACCCGTGAGGGCCGAATTTGCACCCACATCCACCGTGGTCGCCCAACCGGATGCACGCTTGAGATAGGCACAAATCTGAGCCGGATTCACGTCCCCAGCCCCACTGCCCATCAAGCAATAATCTCCAGCCCCGCCGGCGGAATCATACTCGTAGTCATACAGGTCGGGATACCCGCAGAGCATGTGACCGTTTTCATGGCAAAACGTACCGATGGTCAACCGGGAGCTAATGTCTGTGATTTGGTATCTGAAAACCTTCTTCCCATTTGATTCCAAATCCTGTGCCCCAACCTGATAGAGGGAGCTGGAGTGAGGCCAGAGACCCATCGGCCAGACACCACTGTTCGCACCGGCAAAAAACACGTTACAGGCAACGACGTAGTTGTTGTTGTCCGTGGTCAACGCATCAAAGGTGGGTGCAATCGTGGTAGCGTAGTTAGGCAGGGCCTTCATCGTGTCGATAACGTCCTTGAGAAGCGTGTTGCCGCATGTCCCTGCGTCCAGTGACACGTCGTTATAGACGGTTTTGGCCTTGGGAGCCCGAATGTAAACCGTCACAACGTTCGTGTAGGTCAATTTGCCGCCAGAAACATCCTGGTAATACTTTTTCACGGAGCCGTTGTTCCCGAAACCCGTATAGTTGTCTCCGTTGGCATAGTTGATGATCTCTGCCTGTGGAATCGTTGCAACATCGTCAGAAAAATCGACAAGGATGGTCAAACCCGCCTTGGTTCCCACTGTGGTAAACGGAGGAGGAGAAAACTGCTCCCCCTTGCTCAGTCCCTCATTGTAGGCACGTGCATTTTCCTTGAGAAGAGACCACCGCTGACTGTTCTGCGTTTGCTGGTCCCACTGACGGTAGCGCTCAACGACCATCGCCTTTCTCGCTTCAGCACTCATCCGCAGGTTCTTCGCCAATCCAAGGGCAACGGGATTGCCGCGCTGGGCCTGGACGCCGGTGGAAACGAGCTGTCCATTCGCATTCCGCTCAGCAAAGCAGTAGGCCTTCTGAGCCTGATCGAAGACAACAGTGTAACCGTCCAGCGTCTCAAACACAGCGGAGAACTCGTCCCCCTTGCCGTGCAATTGGAGTCGGGTGCCATCCGGTTGGGTGAATCCAATCTGCTGGTCGAATGGTGCGGCGATCAAATTCAGCAACCCTGCTGAACAAAACGCCACGCACAATGCGGTGACTTGCAGCAGGCGCGCAAGCCAGCTGCGCCTGATCGAATTTCTATCAATGAGAAGCTTCATAACCGATGTTCTTTTTACTCTACTCAAGTCGTTCGACGCGGCTTACTGGGCCCGCAGGCGGAAGAATAGGCTCTCCTGCGTCGTGGGCAGGGTGACCGAGCCTCCACCGTTGGCATCGGCCGGTTGCGGTGCGCTGACAGGGGTCCATACCGCCGACGACAGGTCGGGGGTCGATTCCAGAATGAAATTCCCGGCAGGCCATGTAATCACAATCCCGTTTGCGCTCCTGCCCAGGGTCATCGTCAACGGCTCAACAAGGCTCTTCACAGAGGCACTGTTGTTACCCTTCAACGGATCAACCAGACTCGACGAGCAGACTGCGCTGCAGCTGATGAGACCAACAGCCAGCGGTTTTACAACGACCACCAGACTTGCAACGCTGCCGCTTGGAATTGGAGCCAGATTCGTGAAGGTCAGCAGACTGCCCGCAAGCGTGTAACCTGCAGGTGTTGTGGAGGATACCACAGAGTCAGCCGGTAGAACCACGGAAACTCGCACCCCTGTTGCTGTTGCGGGTCCATGATTTGTGACACCAATCAGGTAGGTAAGCTGACCACCCACACCGATCGGGCTTGGTCTGCCCGCAAGGCCAATCTCCAGATCGGCGGTGGGCGAGCGAACTGTTGCTATGGCCTGCACATAATCATCATCCGGATTCGGGTCTCTGGTGAGACCGGAGACGACTGCTGAGTTGGTCACCGTGCCAGGCAGGGTGGCTTGAGCCGTAAAGGTCAGACTCGCTCCGCTGTCCTTAACCATGGTCCCAACAGTCCAGATAAGGAGGCCCTCAGCATTCGTAACTGCAGAACCTTTCGTCGCCGAACCGGTCAGATAGACACCGCCCATCGGGAGTGTGTCGCTCACAATGACGTTGCTGGCGGTTGATGGGCCATAATTGGTCAAAGACAGGGTGTAGGTGATGTTGCTGGAAGCCACCACCACGTTGGTCGAGGCCGTGAGCACCAGTCCCAGATCCGCTGCGGGCGGTACCGGCCCCCCGGTAGTCAGGTTCAGGGACCAACCATTGGAAATCGAGCCCGTGTCCAGCTGGCTGTCGTCAATAACATACAACGACCAGTTGCCGTTCGGGTTGAACCCGTTGAATACGGCAAGGTTCGTGGCATAAGGCGCCGGAGGCACCGGCACTGTGAACGGCGGTGTTGCCAGTGCGTAGGATGTGGGCTTGTAGAGTCCACTCACAATTTGGGTCTGCGGAACTTTTAGCGCCGCATCGTCGTCAAAGGTGAGGGTTGCCCCACGCACCTGGTTGTTCCCCCCGGCCTTGGACATCAGATAAGATTTCTGACCTGTCGGGGAGACCAGCAGAATGCTCACATCCCCCGGCGCTGTGTGAATGAAGTTTGTTAGGGTGACGGTCGCTTTCGTGACCAATCCTGCCAGGCCGTTAACCGTTATGGTAGCCGGATACGGTGTAGCGTTGGTCTTGTCGTTGATCACAATGGAGGTTCCATTGGAGTAGCTGTTCACCACCCGGCCCAGGGCAAACGGGAACGAGACATAATTGGTTGCGTCTCCATCGACCAGTTTGAAGGTCGCGGCGATGGTCTGGCCGTTCGTTCCTGCGGCTGTGAAGCTGAACTGACGGGAGGCCGAAGGTCCACGGACCGTAAGGGCTCCATAATTCTGGGGCGCACTCGGACTCACCACCCCGTTGGTCACGAGGAGGGTGGCGACAAGGTTGGCTGTGTTGGTGCCAGAGGCGTTCCGGAGGCCAAACAGCACGCTAACCGTCTCATTCGTCTCGATCAATCCATTGGGTGTGCCGCTCTCGGCAACCAGTGCTGATCCTGAGGGAACAACCAGGCTTCCGTCGTTCTCCAGAATGTTAACGACAGCAGCACTCGGATCGCTCATCAAAACGTTCCCATCCGGATTTGAAAGGTTGAGCAGGAGGTTCCTGTCACCACCTAGGACGTTGTTGTCGATCACCTGCACACTGAATGATTTGGTGGTTTCGCCATTGGTGAATACCAGCGTTCCCCGCACGAACTGATAGTCTGTGCCAGCATGGGCCGTCCCGTCCGTCGTGGCATAATCAATGGAAACGATGCTGTTAGTGTAGCCACTGCGCAGGACAGCGACGGTGGCACTCACGCCATTTTCAACCACATTGTAAACGGTGCTGGAGAAGGCGACCCCAGACAGGTCGTTGGTGATGGTGATAGTGGCGAAGCCTGGATCAAGGATCTGGGCCCCGAGGGTCGGGCTGAACAACCTCACGCCAAAGGTGACGTCAGACTGCACCAACCTGTTGTTGATGATCGGAACGTTGAACGACTGCAGGGCCACACCGTTGCTGAAGGTCAGCAGACCACTGGTCGCAACATAATCCACACCCGCACTCGCTGTCAGATCGTAGGTGTTATACCGCACCGCAATATCACCGGTGTTCGCGTTGGTCCGGTAAACACTGATCAGCACATTCGTGCCGCTCTTGTAAACGCCGAAGGCTGAATTGGTGAAGGCAACACCCGGATCAGCGTCCAGAACAACCACAGTCGCGCTGCTCGGGGCATACAGCTGGGCAGGGGTTGACGGGTTCAGCAAGTTGACGTTGAACGACAGATCACCTGTTACCCTCGGGTCCCGCAGCAGGTTGATCGAGAAGGTCTTGATCGTTTCCCCGTTCGTAAAGCTCAGTGTCCCGGTGGTTGCCATGTAGTTCGTCCCGGCCATGGCGGTGGAATTCGTCGTGGCATAATCAACGGTGGTAACCCCATTGGTCCCCACACGCGTTAAAGTAAGCGTGGCAATTCCGGCAGACTCCGGCGCGATATAGATCGGACTGGAGAACGCCACTCCAACGTCGTCATCCAAAATGGTGACCGGAACCACCTGATTCCCTAGAATCGCGGATCCACCCGTCGGATTCGACAGGGTCACCTCGAAGTATTGGTTACCTTCGACCGTCAGGTTTTGGAAGATCGGGATTCCAATTGTCTTGGAGATCTCACCGTCAGAGAAGACAAGGGTGCCATTCGTGACCCCGTATTTCGCATTAGGCGCCGCAGTTCCACCGGCTGTGCTGAAGTTCACAGAGACGGTTCCGGACCGTCCATTCGTCCGAATGATCGTAACCTGGGCATAACCAGCCCCCTCGCTTGCGAGGAAGTTCGTCTGGCCGAATGCCAGCTGGCCCGGCATGCGATCCACATCCACAATGGTCAGCGTCGAGGAGGAGGGACTGAACAGCAGCGCGTTGAAGGCGTTGGTCAGCTCCATCGTCACGGTTACATTCCCGCGGGCGGCCGAATCGTAAATCAGCGGAATATACACATAGGCATTGGTCTCGCCGTCCTTGAACGTCACTTGCTCGGCGATAGGACTATAGTTCGTTCCAGCCAGGGCTGTTCCGTTGGTCGTCGTCAGAAACTGAACGGTGGCCACCCCTCTGCTGCTCCCAACCCGGTTGATCGGGATTGTGACAGATCCTTCAAGCGCGTTCTCATTGCGCTGGTATGCGGCAGACGAGAAACTCACCGCGGAATCGTCATTCAGCACAAAAAGCGTCGACGCCGAAATGTTCCCCAGCTGAGGCCCTTCAGGAGTGGACGGCAGCGGGCTGGACAGGGTCAAATTGACTGTCAGGTCCGGAGTGATGGCAAAGTCACGCACCACCGGTATCATGACTGTCCTCAGTACCTCCCCCGGCGGGAAGATGATGTTCGTCGCCACGGAGGTGTAGTTGGATCCGGCAATTGCTGTCCCGTTTGAGGTGCTCAGTTGAATCGAGACATTAGGCCCGGATGCTGTGCCGCTTGTGCCTCCGCGGCGGCGCACGGTGACATAGGCATTCGTGACGCTCTCTCCAACAACATATTGCGTTTCCGTAAACTCGATCGTCCCCGAACCTGTGATGCTGCCACCAAAAACTCTGGCGATGTGGCTCGCCGTCCGGCCATCCCAGGTTGTAAACCCGCCGCCGATGAGGATTTTGCCGTCCGGCTGCAGCAGCATCGAGGCGATGAAGCTGTCGGCCCCCGCCCCAAAGTTGATGGTCGTGTCAACCGATCCGTCATTATTCAAACGGGTCAGGCGCTGACGAACAACTCCGTTGCAGGCGGTGAATTGACCTCCGAGGAGGATCCTCGTATCGCCCTGAACCGCAATGGTGCTCACAACGTCGTTTGCGCCGCCGGAAGTATTGAAGGTCGGATCAACAGACCCGTTAACCAGAAGGCGTCCAACTTTGCTCGCTGCAACACCGCTGAGGGTTGTGAACGATCCGCCCACCAGAATTTTACCATCCGCCTGCAGGGCGAGGCTCCGGACGGAATCATCCGCACCGGTTCCGGGGTCAAAGGTCAGGTCAAGGCTGCCGTCAGGCGTGATCCTCGCGATTCGGCTGCGGGCAACGCCGCTGACCGTCGTGAAATCACCCGCAATGATCGCACTTCCATCAACCAGCGCCAGAATCGCATGAACGCTACCGTTCGGATTGATGTTGCGGTTGAAACCAGTGTCAATCGAACCGTCATCATTCAACCGGACAAGGTAGTTCCTCGGATTGCCGTTGTAGGTCAGGAAAGATCCACCAAGGAGTAGCTTGCGCTGACCACCCACCATGGCTTCTCCCGAGGCGAGCACGGCGTTCTCAGGACCGGCTCCGGGATTGAACGTCGAATCTGTCGAGCCGTCGTAGTTCAAGCGGCCTACATAATTACGGGGCACTCCATTCACCACGGTGAACGAACCGCCGATCAAAATCCGTCCATCTCCCTGAACCGTGATGGTTTGAATCTTGTCATTGGCACCACTGGTTGCTTCGAAGCCACCAAACTTGGTGTCCAAAGAACCATCGGGGAAAAGCCGCGCAATCCTGCTTCTAACTGTGTCATTCACCCGGCCAAATTCACCACCCAGAAGAATTCGTCCATCGGGCTGCAAGGCAAGGGCGTAGACGTTGCCATCGGCACCGAGGTTCAAGTCTGCAGTGTTATCATAGCCGCCCGGCGGTTGGTTGAGGCTCTCATCGTCAACGAGGGAAATGATCGCAGTCGCCTTGCTGATCAGGTTGGTAACCGACGGCACGCTAAGGCTGAGGGTTATGAACCGATCGGCAGGATCCTGAATGATGTTGTCGATCAAGCCGACGGCGAAGCTCTTGCTGACTTCCCCGGGCGCAAAGAACAATGTCCCGTTCGTCGAGATGTAGTCAATTCCAGGGAAGGCAGTTCCAGGGCTGGTGCTATAATTCACTGAAACCGCCTCAGCACTGCCGCCAGTCCGGTTGACTGTCACTATGGCAGGTCCGCCGTTCTCATTGGCTGTGTAAACCGGCAATCCGAATGCCAACTGACCCCTGAAGTCGGCATTAACAATCGTCAAAACAGCGTTCGTCTTGAGTCCCAGCGAAACCGGACTCAGATTCCCGTTCAATTTGGGGTTGGTGATCCGCAGGTTCACAGAGAGAAAGTTTGTGTCCTGATAAACCTGATCCCTAATCAGGGGAATCGCGATGAACTTCGGCCCGACATCACCATTCGGCCAGATGAGGTTGGTGCTCACCGCCGTATAGTTCACGCCTGCATGTGCATTCCCGTTGGCCGTGGAGAAGTCAACTGAGAGGGAGCCCGCACTGCTCCCAAGGCGAGTGACCCCGACGATGGCCGCCACAGACGCCTCGTTTGTCACATAGCTGGTTGCAGTCAATTCCGCGTAACCTCCAGCAACATCCTTGTCCACGATGGTGAGAACGGCATTGGAAACTCCCAACCCGACTCCAGCCGATGGGTTGAACAGGCGCAGAAGGACTGTCTGGGTCTTTTCAACCTGTGTGCGGTTCTTTGTCGCAACGGTGAAGGTCTGGCTTGTGACGCCGGCGTTGAAAACAAGAGCGTTGGTTATGCCCGTATAGTGGACCCCATTGGTCGCACCCAAATTCGCCGTGGCGTATTGAACAGTGATGCGATTATCAACGCCGTTGGTACGGATGACGGTGATATAGGCGTTAGTCCCTTCGTTGACGATATAGTTCGTCGACACAAAGGTCAGCATGCCGGGCGAGCGGGTTCCATCGAGCATGGTGAGCTGGGCTGTGGTGCGCCCCAGAGCGACGCCCAGAGGAATCTCCTCCCCGCCTAACTGGAAGGACGACCGGGGGGTGCTCAATTTGAAGACCACCTGACGGTTTCCCTTGTTCGTGCTGGAAAGGATGTCCACGTAAACATCATTTTCTGGAACTGTCTGGATGTAATTGGGGTTAACCGTGTCGCTGTAGCCGTTGTTCTGACCCCAGGTGCCATCACTTAACTGCCAGGTGGGATACGGGTAGGTCACTGTCCACGTCGGATCGCCGTATTTGCCTGAATCAAACGAGTAGTCAACATCAGCCTGCGCGATGCCGGCGCCGGTATCTGATACGACGGGGGCGATGGTAACCGATGCCGGTCCAAGATTTCCATTCAGCCGGTTCATCGTGATGAACTTAGGGTTCGGGGATCCGGTCACCGGCGGGATATCGGCGGAGTATTCAGTGTCAGCAAGCTCAATATTGCCGGGTCCAGGTGTTTCGCCACCGAGGAGACGAGCCACGTTCCGGCGTGGGTGCATGTCATCGCGGCTCCAACCACCACCGACACTCTCAAAACTTCCACCGATCATGACCTTGCCGTCAGGCTGCAGGGACATGCTGTAAATGTAATTCTTGGGCTCGGCGAATGGATTCCAATAAGCGGTCGGGACACCGGCAAAATGATTGTAGGCTGTGTCCAAAAAGGTGGTGTCCAGAATGCCGTCGGAATATACCCTGGCAAGGCCAACCCGTCTGGTCCCATTGTAGGAGGTGAAATTACCACCGATAAGAATCTTGTTGTCGACCTGCGCCAAGAGGCTGAAGACACCATTATCGGTTCCGGTTCCGGGATCAAATGTCAAGTCGAGCGAACCATCTTGGGCCAGGCGAGCGATGTTGTTGCGTCCGATCCCATACATCGTATTGAAGATACCACCCACCAACACCTTGGTGCCCTGTAGGGCAACAGCAAAAACGGCTGGATAGGCCCCGCCCGCACCGCTGCGGGGATTGAAGCTCTCGTCAAGCGAGCCGTCACCGTTCAGCCGTGCGATGCAACTACGGGCGACTCCACCATATTGGTTGAACTGGCCGCCAATCACAACCCGACCGTCGCTTCCTGCCGCAACGCTGTAAACTGATCCATCGGTGCCGAAACCGGGGTTGAAGGTGGAGTCGAGGGAACCGTCTGCCAGAAGACGTGCGATATGGTTACGATTGGTTCCATTCACCATTGTAAAATCACCAGCGATGTAAATGCTCCCATCGACAGCGTGTGCAACGGCCCAAACACGGTCGTTGGCGCCCAACCCGGGCTTAAAGCTAAGGTCAAGGCTTCCGTTATTCATCAGCCGCGCAATCCCGTTCCGAGTTGTCCTGTTGTAGGCTGAAAAGGCACCACCAATCAGGATTCTTCCCTGGTTGTCCAGTTGCATGCAGGTAATCACCTGATCTGCCCCGTCCCCAGGAGCGAAGCCGAGATCGATCTGCCCATCGGGCTTCATCCGGGCAATTCTGTTCCGGGCAATTGTATTCAAAGACGTGAAATCCCCAGCGAGCAAGGTGTTCCCATCCTGTTGGACAACGACGGAGTAAACCGTGCTGTTTGCACCAGGGTAGGCATTGTAGGGAGGGGTTGTGTCCGAGAAACTGTCCCTGTTGTGCAACCTGTCGAGCGCACCAGCCGGCTCTTCATCATACTCAATGGTAAGGACGCAGGTGCGAACATTCCCGAGCCACTTGTCAGTCGGTTGGGGGTCGGGGAAATACAATTGAACCAGCAAGTCCTCGTTAAACTCAACCAAGTTGTCATCCACGATCGGAATCGAGATAATTGCATCGTCAACAAACGCGGGAAAATCAACCGTTCCAGTCACCGATGTGAAGTCGGAATTCGGCCCGAACTTCCGGCTGGGTTTGTCAGGAGTCGCATACTCCGACCCTGCCTGAAGGGCAAATTCAAACCTCTGCAGATCAAACATGTTGTGATCGTTGTCATAGGGGTAGAGGTAATCAATCCGGTAAGGGACGGATGTGGCGGAGGAACTGTCCGCACTAGCCCTGCTGACGTGAATGAGCGCTACCCCTGTGTTGCGAACGCTCTCCGTGCACTCAATCGTGGATCTCTCGAAATTGAAGACGTTGGTACCAATCATCCCCATGCTCGGAAGTACGCGCGCATTTAGAATGTTCAACAGACCCTCACTCTGGCTGATCGTCGGGGGGGAGATATCGTTAGATTCAAGGGGGTCCAGCGTCGCCTCGGTCAGCGTGATGTAGACGAGGGGGTTAACCAGGGGTTTTGCCGCCGGGCCAAACGACATCCGATGCTGTGTGAAGATCGGATTGATGTCTGCACTCATCTGGAAGTCGTTGAAGACAATCGCGTTCGACGCCGCACGGTAATCCCAAATGCCACCTGGCTTCAGGGGATCGCGGGGGATCGCGGAGGGAACAATCTCCTGTGAATTAGCCTGGTAATAGAAGACATCATACTTGTCCACCGCCCCGACCGCATTGGTTACATCATAGCTGAAGTTGGTGTTCACCAGCGTGGGTGCGACAACATAGGCCCCACCATTGGTTGCTCCGCCGATCACGTTCGTAAAAAACGCCGTGTAGTTGGTCTCCAAATACACATACCTGTTGAACGAATACGTCTGCATTCGCGTGGCGACCAGGTAATTCGTGTAAAGCTCCTTTTGCTTGTTGGCAAGGGAGATGTTCGTTCCAAAGATGTCCAGAATAAGCTGGTTGGTGTAGAATCCGTTGGTGATCGAATAGCCGACATAAACCTTGCCAGCCGAGCCGCCTGAACGGGTAACAGTCACCCGTGCCGGGCGGTAATCCATGTTCGACTCCTGAGCAGGGAACGAATCAAACTCGCTGATCGGGAAAGTGGTGCGTGTGAAGTGGAAGTCACCTGCCTTTGCAACAGCCTGACGACCGCCGCCCGGAGCCCAGTGCAAAAAGACTTTTCCCATCTGCACGTCGAGTCCGAACATCGCGTAATCCCAACCATAAATACCGAGGTAGTAGGTCGTTCCACTGACCGCGTCAAACGTTACGCTGCTCTGGAAGGTCCCGCCGAAATCATCGTTGGCTCCAACCTCGGTCAGTGCGTCCACGGCCGTTCCAGTATAAACACCCAGCACGGTGTCAATAAGGCTGGACGAAGTATCGAAAGTGTAGGTCCCGTCGTTTGTCGCGGTCCAGCTATACCAGATGGACGCCCCCACGGGCGCAAGTGCGACGATGTTCGACTCTCCAATCTGGAGCGTTCCCGCTGTGTTATCCCCGGGGACCACGCCTGTGTCACCTGCAAGAACCAGCGCGCTGGCAAAGTTATCGTTCGGCGGCGGGTTGGTTGCCACCTGGGCCTGTGCTGGTGCCACTAAGAGCGCCAGAAGCATCATCGCTGTTCCGATGATGCCCGTTCTGCCGCCCACAAAGTCACTGATTTGTTTTCTAAGCATAGCTCACCTACAGAAATTCCTGTCCAAACACGCCGCCCACTCAACTCCGCGGGGCGGCCAGCATGACCACCCCGCAAAAAGACACCCCAATTTCAAAAACACCACACCGTGGCGCAATGATTCCTAAGGCCCGTCCACCCGAACCCGGTAGTAACGGGGCGCAGCTTTCGGTTGAATTGGATCGGCAACAATTACGCGCCCACCATTGGCGCCCTGAATGAAATTGGTAACCACGGTCCAGTTCGTCCCTGTGGCAGAAAGGGAAGTAAGGAGGTAGTTGATCGAATAGGGAACGGTCGTCCAGGAGACGAGAGCCTTGGGCGAAGGCTGTGCCGCATAGTTAACAGCCAGATTAAGACCCTTCGGGCTCAGAACAGGAACCGGCGAGGAATCCTGGCAGTTCAAAATACCATCCTGGTCGGTGTCCAGAGCGCAACTCGTAACCAAGGCGGTGTTCAGCTTGTTGGTGGATCCATCAGGATAAACTACATTCGTGGAGGAATAAAAGCCCGTGTTGTAGGTGCTGACCCACACAAACCGGCCTCCGTTCTTTCCATCCAGTTTCTCAGCAATCGAGACACCATTGGCAATCGCCTGACCGTAGTAGATCTTGATGTTGGCATCGGCAGACAGTCCCTTGAAGTTGCCACTCGCGTCCCGATTCTCCGCCGTCCAGTTTTTGAGCTCGAGTGAATCGATGTAAATAGCAGATCCCGCAGCAGGGGCCGTGAATTGAAAGATTGAGTTCGTAGTTCCATCAAGAATCAGCTTGCCCACTCCCGCATTCGCAGCGAATCCAGCTGAGGTCGCTCCTACATCTTTTCCAGCCCACTTAATCGGAACCCGCTGTCCGGTGACCACCGTCTTGTCACTGATCGTCGTCCCAAGAAGGCTGGCGCGGACAGGCAGACGGTTGAGGCTGAGTCCGCCGCCGCCTGCAGTCCACAGGTTCTTGTTTGTGATGGTTTCTACCGACCCTGCAAGCGAGCCGTCATCCAGAAGATTGGTGATGGTGAAGCTCAGCGCGACGCCAGCGATCAAGGCCTGATTACTCGCCACTAGTGATCCACTCTCGAACTTGATGGACCCCAGAGGCGCATAAAAGCCACCGTTGGTCAGGATGGCTGAAAGGTTGTCCCTCAACTCCACATTGCCATTCCTGGCCAGCACGTTGCCAATGCTAAGAACGTTGGTCGCGGAAATGAGCGTTGCCGAGTTGGTGATTCCCCCGTAGTTGATGAACTGCCAATAGGGCTGGGTGAAATTACTTGTGTAGTAAGGGGAACTCCTCTGACCGCCAAAGAGCATGGTGCTCACCGAGGTCACCGTGCCCTGATTCGTGAAATACTGAAGCCTTGGAGTAACCGTGGGCCAAATCACACTGCTGCTCAAACAGTTCAGTGCCCCTGCAGGCAAAACAGCCTCGGAATCATTGGTGGCCACTGTGATCCGGCTGGCGTCCAACAACAGATTTCGAGTGATGTTGAGCGTGTCGTTAATAATGAGGTTGTCCGCACCACCGAGACTATTCGTAACCCTAAGGGTAAGATCTTGAATCCGGCTAGGCGACTCCGTTGTGATGCGTGACTGAACGAAGAGCACATGATACGAGTTCGTCAGTCCGGCAGCGTTGTTGGTCCAGCGGGAGCTGAACAGCTCAACAGTTCCTTCCGGCTTGGTCACAGTTGGCTTAAGCAGGTTCGTGACTGTAAAAGTCCCGTTGGTGATCCGCAAATTGAGATCGCACCAGGGTGAACTGATGCTTGCACCGGTACTGCCTGCGAAATGGTTGGTGGCCTGTATCTTAAGATAGCTCGCACTCGCAATGGTCGAGTCGGTCAGATCAAGATATTTGGTGGCGTTGATCTCAATTCTGGAGGACTCATTTGTGACATCCTGCCCAACGACGTCGGCCAGAATTTGAGCGCTCGAATTGAAGATAGCCTGATAGGCGGCATATTGTGCCGCTGAACCATTGCTGTTGAGCAAGTTGCGCGGCAGAATCTGCGGGGAAGCCTTTTGCCCGAAATTGAACGGTCCTCCGATGAGGAAATCATAGTTCTGCGGTATGTAGGTGGCGAAGGCACTGGTGAACCCGTTCCAGAACAGACCGAAGTTGGTGGTTCCACCAAACGAATCGGCCAGATACATGTAGTTTGTAGACGTTGAGAGCTGATTTTTGGCAACCATCTGCCACTCGACAATGATGTCCCAGAACGGACTGAATTGGGCGGGCGGGAAAACGACGTTTAGAGATACATCTGTGTTCGTGTTAATGACCACAACTGCCCGAACAAAACGGTTCGACCCGGTGTTGTCGAAGAACTCGTCATAATAAGTAAGCGAATTATTCCCAACCAGTTGCTCAAAGGAGCGAAGGTAGGTTCTGTTCGTCACAAGATGTGAGGGAGTCATGGGGGGATTCGAATTGAAGAAGCCCGCTGGATTGGAATTAGTGTCCAAGCCCCAATACCCATCGAAATATCCCTGATTGAAGAAGAAAGTGTTCGCAAACACGTTCGTCCCGGTGGTTGCCATGGTGATGTGCCCACCACTGAAGTCCACGTTACCCCCTGTGAAGGTGGCCACTGTGTCCAACCCCAAACTGATGGTGCCTGGGCTGGCAATATTGTTCGCAAGGACTTTCAGTTGCGGAACCCCGCCTTGGAACAGAAACCTGTTGAAGCCGAAAAAGGTGGCATTATCGCTGTCCACCGTTATGGAACCATTGTTCTGGAAGCTCTCGGCAGGCGTCCGCACCCCACTGGAGGATGGTGCGCAGTCAAATCGCAGTCCAGGCATCCCAACCATGGTGTTGTTGTTAATGAAATTACGGGTATTGGACGGCTCCCATAATTGTGCGTTCATGGTGAAATTTGTGTTCACCCAAACAAACGGACCCTCATTGATGAAGTTGACTGCATCAATCTGAAGGGAACTCGGGCTAAGCGGCGGAACCTGCGCTTGCCCGTAGTTGATATAGGTATCGGACGGTTGTGCCATCGCCGTCACGGCAAGAAGGCCCGCCGACAAGCTCAAGGCTAACAGACATTTCATAAATCTTTTGCTCACGTTGCGCGCTCCATGTTGTCCATCCCGGCTTCTCCGCTACGGATTGATTTGCAAGGTAAAGGCCCTGTCAACGTATCGCGCCCCCGCGTCAGTCAACCGCACCACGAAATCGTAAACGCCATCCTGAGTGGGTGTCCCGGTGATGGATCCATCAGCTTGAAGAGATAATCCAGGGGGCAAACCTGCCGAATCGTCTCTGAGGGCCCAAACATAGGGTGGCGTGCCTCCAAGAACCCGCAGTTGCTCGCCATAGGTGCTGTTTACAGCCCCAACCGCTAGGGTTGTGTTCGCGACGGTTAGAAGTGCCATGTTTTCAACATCGAAGATGCTGGTTCCAATCGGATAGACGGTCGGTGCGTTCGTGGTTCCGTCGTAGGATCCCCAAAGGTAAGTAAGCTGTTTGTCCACTTCACTGCCCGGGCCAAAGTTTAGGTAGAGGGGACCAACCTTGTTGAAGGTGAAGTTCACTGTCGGCTCGATGGTGCCAGGGCCGGTTAGACCGCCACCGAAGCTTGCATTTGTCGCAACCACAAAATTCGGACTCTGCCTGGAGACAGTCACATGGATGAAGGGGGCACCGACAGTCGTCAGATCATCTGCATCGAACAGGAAATCGGGCTGCGTAACCACACGCTGGACTTTCTGTGGAACGATCTGGTTGTTTGTCACCGCATAGAGTGTGTAGTAGTTCGTAACCGGGAAGAAAAACCGGTTGAGGAGCGAGTCGTAATCCCTCCGAACATAGCTCACCTTCTCTATACCCTGACGCACCGCAACACTGTTGGTTTCGCATACGACAGGACTGATGACAAAGGCATGGTTGGTGCTGTATTCGATCAGTGATTGATCAAACGTGAACTGGTTCGTGTTACCGGCGGGCAGGTTCGGGTTGGTGATGACGGGCGTGTTGGTCGCACTCACCAGAACATTGGTGTAGCGGTTCGTCAAACTTGCCTGAAGGGCCAGAATATTGATGGCACAGGAATTGGTCGGGGAGATGAAATATTCCCCCAAAATGCCATTCGTCAGATATGTCTTGAAGCTTGTGTTGGTTACCACGGTTCCCACAGGTGAAAACGGCTTGTTGGTGACAGAGGTTGTCATCACCGTGATGTATCTGTTGCCGGTTTGAGCACCGAGAGTCACAATGGGTACCGCCGTGTAACCACCGGGCTGATTGGTGATGCTGAAGAGGTTCCCAAAAACGTGGTAGTAGTAGGTCTGAATGCTGAAATCGTAATTCGTTTCAAAGGCGATATGCGGCAGGGTTCCAACCGGATCCAACGCATAATTCGTAAAATAGGCGGTGTAGTTCGTCGTCCAAATGTTTGTGAACATGTTGGTCGTGCTCAGTATTACAAGGTTGGGATAAAGGGCCTGAAGCGCCCCAGCGTTGTTTGTCAGCGCTTGATTTGCCAGCATGGTGAGGTTCGATGTGAACAGCAGCTGGGGAGTCGTTGAATTTGTCGAGTAGGTCAGCGTGTTTGGCCCCGCCTGTGAAGCGATCAGGTTGTTCGTCCGGTAAAGCCAACGAAGTCCACCCATGTCATCCCGCGTAAGCCCCGTGTGGTAATAACCCCAATAAGACTCATCTCCAAACATGAACTTGGGAGTCGCGACCGCAGACCCAAGAGCGGAGGAGCGATCCACCGTGATTTCAAAAGCGTCCCCCCGATCAACCGTTGGACATCCCTCAACAATCACATAGGAATATAGATTCCCGTTCACATAGGAGGATGGAGCGGCTGTTATTGGGTCAAAATTCCGCTGGATCACGCCATACAGAAAGTTGGGACATTGTGCCCCGCCAAGAAGGGTGCGACTCCGAAGAGTCCAAGCGAAACGCTCGGGATCCCCCAACCCAAGATTCTCAAGCATCATCTCCAGAGTCGTGGACTTGATATCAAAAAGCCCAAGCGCCTGCGCAGTCATGTTTACCCTGATCTCCTCAAGAGGGAACTCTTCCAGCCCGGCGCTGTAACTGGAGACATTCGTCAAAGCGTTCAGAACGGCAATACCCTGCTCCACAGACCACATTCCGTTGGATCCAAAGTAGGAGACGAACGTAGGATCAAAGGTGTAATAGTTCGTCGGTACGCTCCACCGAAAGCCCTGATCGATATTCTTGGCCTGGTCTGAGAAGCCCAGCAGGTAGGTGAGTGAATCGACCTGATACGCTTCGCGGATGCCTAGCAGTGCAAAGCCGGACGCCGACTGGAGTCCTACGGCCAGAAGAATTGCCCACCAAGATTTCTTTAGTAATCGCAACATAGGGAGCCAGATTAGCGCAAGCGCAAAACACGGTAATAGGCGGCACGGTTGCCGCCAACGAGCATGGAATCGGCGGCACCGGCTGCGAAGCGCGGCCCTCCGAGATTCGCCCAATTAACCAGATTGGTCGATGTTTGGGGCTGGTAAACCAAACCAGCCTGTGGATTCCAGTTAAGAAACGGTCCTTGAGCGCTATGCGTGATGCGCACTTTGAGCCACGTGGTGGCCAGCAGTGGATTCGCCCCGCTCAGGAAAATGCTAGCCAGAGTTGGACCCGTTCCACCAACTTTGGAGCCGGCGGCAGGCCAGTTTGCAGTGTCAGCACCATAGTAGGTGGACATCCACTCGAAGGGAATTCCACCCCAGTTAAACCCATTCCAGAGAGTCGCACTCGAAGCGGCTGAAAGTGGGGACCGCCTTTGGTCATTTGCGACGTAGGCCACTTGAAAGGTGTGCGTCGATCCAGCAGTCAGCCCTGTTGCAATCCAGATATTTGTGGTGGTCGTAACGGACGGAGTTGCTGATCCATCCACGTAAACCTCGTAGTGGTCCACTGGAAGGCCCGCCTGAACGGCCCATGAAACCTGGACCGCTGTCTGGTAAGCCCCGGCGCTCACATTGAACGGCACATAGACGAACGGAGCGTTCATCGCGGCCAAGGGTTCAAGCACCTGTGCATACCGCTGTGCAAACAAGTCGAAGCTGTTGGCTACCCCGGTGAAACTGCTCCAGGCTGCAACGAACTTTGTTCCATCTGACCCTACAACGGGGTGCATCTGCTGGCTGACAACCGTTGTGTTGACAGAAATCTCATCGCCCTCAGGCGCCCCATCCGCCGCAATAATGCGACCGAAAGTCCCTTCACGCGAACCATCCTGACCCATACTGGTCCACACTGCGAAATATTCGCTGCCGGCAGCCGCGATGCTCGGACTGAATTGATCTCTGGGAAGGAAGGCGTTCAAGCGACTCACAACCCCGCCCACACCTGCACTGGAATAGGACCGTGCGGCGATGTCCCAACCGTTCGTCAACCGAAGTGGGTGCTTCTCGGACCAGACGGCAAGAAAACCGCTGTCCCCTGCCGCGAGCTGCGGTTCGGAACAAATGGCGTTGTCGGTGTTTACAAGAAACTCAGACCCTGAAGCCACACCCGCACTTGTATAAAGCCTGGCGTAAATATCGACGCTGGGCATCAAATTTGCCGAGGGCTGCGGAACCGGGCTTGGGCTGCCGATCTCAACCCTTTGTTGCTCAGATACCCACGCCACGGCAAATCCACCGTTTTTCAAGGCGGCTACTGCAGGGGCCCGCTGATTGTATTTCGCAAATTGGTTGATTTGAAATTCAGCACCGACCTTCTGACCTGATGGGGTGAGAACCTGACCGTAGATGTCGGCCATGCTGTTGCTGGAGACCTGATTAAAACTGGCCCAAACAACCACAACATTGCTGTTGTTGAGAGTTGTCACGACAGCGCCAGCCTTGGCCCGATTGGTATTCCCGGCTACCCTCACGTCCCCGGTGCTCCATGTGTTGTCCTTGCTCATGAACCTGGCGTAAACCTGACGGGCTTCCGGACGGCCTCCGAGCCATGTAAAGACTGCCCCTCCGGCTTTGAGAAGACTCGCCTTGGGCATCACCTGATCCCCTACCCCGTCAGCGTTGATCCGAAAGGTGCTGAACACTTTTGAGAATCCTGCGTCCAGCGCAATCGCGCTGATCCCCGAACCGGATCCATCTGTCCTGTTGTCCTCCCAGACCAGAAACCCTCCACCTGCACCGAGTGCAAGGGACGGGTGGGCCTGATCTCCTACCAGCGGCTCGGTGATGGCGTAGTTTGTCGCCTGAGGGACAAACGTCGCCTGGGCGGTTTGAAACGCCGGAATACCCAGCGCAAGCACCCAGAGTGCAAGGTGCTTTTGAGCCCTAAAGGACAATGACATAAGGTTCATCATGTTACATCCGTTTGACTTCCGCGCGATCTGCACCAACCTCGTCGCAACACGGACTGTGGCCCGTGTCCTGTAAGTGCACTGCATCACGTGTGCCTTGCTTGGTTCCTACTTCACCGCCGGGGCCACAGGCTTTTGCATCGGAATGCTGCTGGCCGCAAATGGCATCTCATCTTCGCTATGTTGACGGTTTCCAGACGGGTCGATGATTGTCGGCGTCACGAAGATCATCAGGTTTTTCTTCTTCGTCGAGCTGGACTCGCTACGGAACAACCGACCAACGAGGGGCAGGTCGCCGAGAAGCGGCACCTTGTCCTTCAGCTTGGTGACATCCTCCGTAATCAAACCACCCAGAACAATCGTCTGACCATCCCAGACAATCGCCGATGTCGTCACCTGGCGCAACCGGAAGTGCGGCAGAGGAAGCTGTGCGCGGATCGGAACGCCAGCGCCTGAGCCACCGCTTGCCGACTGGGCCTGCGGAACAAATGCACCCGGATCATCGTAGCCGAGGAATTCAGTGATCGTCGGGATGATCGTCATCTGGATCGTGAAGCCATCGGCAGAGACGTAGGGGATGACGTCGAGCGTCGGTCCGATCGGCTGCGTTTCCGTGGGATAGTTGATCGATGAGCCGATCGCACCATTGCCACCGCCTCCGCCAGTTGTTGTTCCGCCACCACCACCGCCGCCGGTCGAGGTTTGGTTAAGGCTGGTTCCGCTCACGATTGTAATCATGTCCACAACCTGAATCTGAGTTTGACGACCGCTGAGGGTTGTCACTGAGGATTCGTTCAGGAGGTCAACACCCTCGCGTTGCTCCAGAGCCTTGATTACCACGCGGAACTGAGGGTCGGTCAAAATACCGCTAACCGTGGTCACGGCAGGAGCATTAAGCGTGTTCCGCAGTCCGGAGGTCACCAACTGGTCCGATCCGGATGGGGCGATTGTTGTGAATGGAGAAGTTCCCGGGAAGAAGCCCTGGGGGTTCGCCGCACTGCCAGCTCCGGCGAAGGATGGGGCGGTTCCGCCTGAAACCGCCATGGAGTTGTTCCTGGCCATCACATTGCCCAAATACCAATCAAACCCAAGAGCACGATTGTCATTCTGTGACACCTCGATGAACTTGGCCTTCACGTTCACCTGAGGCGGTGCGATGTTCAGCACCTGAACGGCGGTCTCGATGGTATCGAGATCCTGAAGGGTTGCGCGAACCACCAAGGAACCTTCACGGTCGTTGAAGAAAATGCTCTTCGGCGGATTGAGATCCAAGCCCATGGTAAGGAAGAACTGGCGCACAGAGGCCTGAACCGCCGACATATCGTTGGTGCGGGTCACAGCAGTCACACCGCCGCCACCACCACCGCCACCGCCGCCCTGACCACCGCCGCCGCCGCCGCCCTGGCCACCGCCGCCTACTCCACCACCGGCTACGCTCACGCGCGGGACCAATGTGCTGCCGCCGCCACCACCACCACCCTGGCTACCGCCCTGGCTGCCACCGCCACCGCCACCGCCGCCACCACCACCACCGCTGCTGCCGCCGCCACCGCCGCCGCTGCTACTGGAGGAGCCAAACGGGAATCCAACAACGCTCTCCAAACCTTGAACGAAGGTATTCGGATCAACCTTTATGATTCTGGTGTGAAGAGGTGCGACATCGGCACCCTTTAGTGAGAAAACGATGGCATAGTCCTCTATGGAGAACTTAATGGGCTTCTCGGCCACCTTGGTAATCGCGTCGAGGACGTCTGCCAGCCGGATATCCGTCAGGGCGGGATTGATCTTGATTGAGATGGCCGTCAGGTCCACCGCTTCGGCGGGGGCGGCTCCCCCCGGGATTGGCTGCCCAGTTGCGGGGTCGATCCCGCCGGGAGCACCTCCGAATTGAGCCTGAACGGGTGTGTCTGCATTGGGGTTGATAAGGAAATTGATACCCCTCTTTTCTGGATCCCGACGCTTGGCTTCATCGTTAAGCATGGTGATGACCTCACCCAGAGGAAGGCCATCATACTTCACGCTGTCGAGACGAATCCTGTCAAGCTTGCTGTGGATCGCCTGACGGCCCTTGCTTGTGAAAATCAGGTTTGTTCTTGAGTAAGGATTCGGAACCGGCAACTGATCCCGCTTGGGGGGTGTGGCCCAGGCCTGTTCGATCTCCACGAGACTCTGACGCGAGGCAATGTCCCGCTTGTTCAAAGCCTCGTTGAATCTCGCCTCCCGAACCAGGTTCATGTAGTAATACGCAGCCTGATATTGGGGATCTTCCTTGATGGCCTCCTTAAGTTTGGCTTCAGCCAGATCCAGTTTGCCTGTTTCAAGCAGCACCCGCGCGTCCTGAACAGCGATGGCCGCCTTGCCCTTTTCCTCGCGAATCCCAACCAGACTATTCTGCACCTCCTCCGTCGGCATGTGCGTGCGCTTCTGAGCCAGAATCTTGTCGTTGCCCTTGCGAAAATCCTGCGCCGCCTTGTTCTGCGGATTTACCCGGAGAATGTCGTCGACCTGAAGCTTGGCTTCGCGCGGGTTCCCGGCGTTCTGTGCTGCACGTGCAAGCTCCATACGCACCGTGGACAGTCCCTCTTTCGTCTGGGTTGCCTCGGCCTCCACCCCCGCACCAATGCCCTGCACCAGCACCCAGGCATCATCGTAGAGCTTGGCTGCCGTGGGGAGGTCACGCCGCTGTTGCGCCACGAGGGCGTCTGTCAACTTTTGGCGTAGCTTGATGCGGTTGGCCTGACGGTATACGGCTTCGCTGACGGCCGTATCCTGGGCCGGCACCTGCGCCCGGCTCACCAGCGGGGCGGCGATCAAGACACAAAGTCCTAATTGAAGAATAGCTGCTTTAATCATGGGTTCGGTGGAGTTCTAAAAGCTCAACTCAGTTCAAGATCCGGCGTTTGGATTCGCTTTGATTGTCCATTTCTTCTGGTTCGACTTCGCGGACAATACAATTTCATTTTGATTGATGGCAACGATATTATACTCCTCGCCATTAAAACTTACGGCTGCGCCTACCCGCTTGCCAGTCCAAACCTTCTTTTCCGGCTCGTAACGGAGATCTACTGTGTAGCCATCGGCACGTGAAAAACCCTTTTCCTTGGAGATGCCGACCCGCTCGCCGGTGTCGTTCAATTCCAATACCAGCTGTGTCGGGTCTTCGGCCTTACCCTTGACTTCCACCAGCGTGAACACATCACTCTTCGTGTTCAGGGAGGCGTAGGTCTGCTTCTTGGCCCTTTGCGCGGCGTTTGCCGCAGCCTCCTTCTGAACGCCGATCACATAGCGGCAACCTCCGTCCGTGACTGAAACGGAGTCCAGAGTCAGCCGCAGATAAAGCGCGTTAAGGTTCGTAACCACGGCGGCCGATGGGCCGACCTTGGTTCCAGGAATGATCTGGCCATCCGCAGCCTTCTGCCACGGCATCGGGTTGAAAACCTTGTTCGGTGATGAAAAGTCCAAAGCCGTTGCAGCCGCCACGCGCTTTAGTGCGGAATCCGGCAGCGACAGATCCAGATTGGTCAACTCCTTGACCTTCGGCTGGGTCAAAGTTGTTCTTTCCTGCTCCGCAGCCTGGCGGTCCGCGTTGACCTTGATTGGCAGATACCCAGCCGCTCCGGCAAGGCCCACGAGCACAAGTCCAAGAATCAGCTTTTCGTAATGTTTTTTAAGAAAATCCATCTCGTCTTAGGGGGCTGGAGTTGGTGCTGGAGCAGGAGCGGCAGCAGGGGCCGGTGCCTCTCCCTTCTTTGGCGGAAGCAGTTTTACGACGTCGAGGTAAACCGTGACCTTGAGCTGCTTCTCATCAAGAACGGTTTGCAAACCTCCCTTGCCGGGAGCGACTGCGCCCGGCGCTGCATTTGCACCTGGCTGTGGGGTGTACGCTTGAGGGGGTGGAGGAGCGACTGGTCCCCGCAATTGAACCCCGACCCCGCCTCCGGGACCGCCAGGGCCACCCATTCCACGTCCAGCACCCGGTCGAATGCCGTAGCGGCTTGCCATGGCATTATCCATGCCACCACGACCAGCTCCCTCACCCCTTGGGGCAAAGCCCGTAGCGCCTTGAACAGGAAAAAATGTTGTGACCGGACCAGGCTGCCCGGAAGGATCCGGCTCAGCACTCGCCGGTGCGGGATCGACATTGAGCGACTTCACCACAATCCCGCATGAGGAGGCTCCAAACCCGCTCAGCACTGAAGCCAGCTCGGCACTGAAACATCTGAACGTGACCTCATACGGGCTCAGAATCGCCAGCTCGTTGGTCACGGACTTCTTTTCAAGATAATCGGTCACCGGACCTGAGGAGTCATCCGGTGACACACGCTCACGCCTGAGGTTGTCCAGCGAATTCACTTTTGCGGCAAACAGAATGTCACAGATGGCCTTCACTTCACCCAGCTGCCGTGACAGCGGCTCCAGACTTCCCGCCGCGAAGGTCATCCGTGGCTTTTGGGCTTCAAACGAGAAACTGTAAGCCTGCGGAAGAATCACACTGGAATTCGTGGCAACCCGCTGAAGTTGATCGATCGTCCTGCGCAGCGAGGAGGAGAACTCTTCGCTCGTCACTTTGTCCGAGGCAGGAATCGCGGGAATGGAATTGAACTGCTCCCTGGTCTTCTTCTGGAGAGCCCTGAGCTGCTGTTGCTGCTCTTTGGCGATCTGAATATTATCCGTCTTACCATAGCCGGGATGGGGATTCTCGGAGCTGAGACGCTTCAATTCCGCATATTGTGCGTTCAGCTTTTCAATGACCTCCCCGTTCAGGCTCCACTTCGAGTAAAGGTAGAAGCCAGCCAGACCCATCAGCGCCAGCGCGACCACGCCACCGATCAGGAAAAAGAGATTTCGTTTAATCCAATCCATACTAAAGTTTGGGCGGGTTCTTTAATTTGGCGTTCACTTTGAAGGTGAAGGTCCCGGGCGGCTCGTCAGCACCAATGTTCCCGGAAAACTGTGTGGCCTTTTCGTCAAACATCGGGGATGCCTGAAGCTCTTTCAACACGGTGAAGGCAAGCTGTGTATTCGCATCCGCCTTTGTGCTGGAAAGGCTCACAGCCCTGAAAGTGATCGCGATCACACCATTGGTTCCCACGGTCATCGCACCGCCGGCAGCACCCGCTGTCGCCCCGTCAGCCGGGGTCGAACCATCCGCCGCCGGTTGAGCCGGTTCAGGCGCCGGAGCGGCAGCTGCGGGAGGAGGCTCGGCTGCGCCCCTGCCTCCGGGCCCGAGACCATACCGCCTGCGGAACATTTCAGATTCAGCTGCCGACATCCCGCCGGACACACCGACGGAAGGTGACGATGGACGAGCCTCAGCACCGGCCGGAGCAAAGCCGTTAGCCGGATCCCCATCAGCCCTGCCCTCTGTCGTTTGGAGCTGGTCTATCCAAATCCCGGCTTCCCTGCGGACCTTGCCCCGCGTTGCAGCCTCGGAGCGGATCAGCACCTGCCGGACTTCTCCCAGAACATCCGCCCAGTAGTAGCGCGCCTGCACCCAGCCGACGAACTGGTCGACATCCTTGCGGGTTTTCTGAAGATCGCCGTAAACACGCTTGAAGGTTTCCGATTTCTGCTGCTGCGGGGCGACTTCGGCAGTGGCCTTCTCCAATTCGGCGTTGTTCACACCGGCGAGCTTGTCAAACAGGAGACCCATAGCCGCCACGACCAGCACAAGGCTGAACACGGTAGCGATGAAATAGGGTTTCTTTTGGTTGAAGCTCTGCCACTTGAGCGTGCTCGCGGGCATGAGGTTCAACTCCACCGGGCATGTGGCAAGATTGCGCAATCCCAACCCGACGACCTCGCCAAGAGAGTGAGCGACGCGCGCCAACTCCTCCAGATTGATGGAGGGATCGATCTGCACATTCCGGAGCGGGTTGAAATATTCAACCGGCACATTCAGCTTTTCAGCAAAGAACTGCGCGGTGTAGGGCATGATCGACGCCCCACCCGAGAGGAAAAGACGGACAGGAGCACTGCCCCCCTGCTGACCCCGATAGAACTGCATGGTCTGATTGACCTGAATATGCAGTTTGGTCATGAAATTGCGGGCTATCTTGGAAATGGCGGCCTGATGCGCATTCTCCGGCTCCTCATACGCGCCACCGAGGCTGACGAAGCCCTCATCGATCTTCAGCTTCTCAGCCGCATCAAACTTGAGCTTGCTCTCGTTGGCGAAATCCTGAGTGATGGAATTTGCCCCGAGGTTGATGCTTCGGGCGAAGACCTTCCCCTTCTCGAAGAAGAGCAGGTTGCTCGTCTTGGCACCGATATCCAGAAGCATCGTGCAATCTTCCAGATCGGGATAATTATAGCGGAAGGAATTGCAGAGGGCGGCTGCGGAAACATCTGCCACCTGCAAACGAAGCCCTGCAGTCTCTGCGGCACGAAACAGTCCCTCGACAATGTCCGACTTGATTGCGACCAGCAGAACCTCCAACTCGCCACCCGCGGTGGTGCCCAGAATTTGGTAATCCCAAACAACCTCTGCAAGCGGGAAGGGGACGTTCTGCTGAGCCTCGTATTGGATGATCTGGTTGACTTTTCCGCTCTCAACCGGCGGGAGCTTTACGAATTTTGAGAAAACGTGGAACCCCGGAGCGCAAACGTTCACGTTCCTGGCTTTGGAAGCGGCCTGCGTCAGGACTTCCTGTAAAGCCTTCTGCACCACAGCCTCACGGGCCGTTTCCTGCGCCCCCTGAGCGCCCAAAGATTTGAGCCCATACTGCTTCAGGCGGAGACCGCCTGACTCGTTGAGTTCAAATTCGGCGAATTTGAGGCTACCTGCCCCAAAATCGACCGCCAGAAATGACTTGGTGTTCAGCATTGACTGTCCGGGCTATACGCCACAAAAATTTTTCCGCCCCACGGGGCAGACCTAGGGAGTTACATAAATCTCCCCGCATGGTCAAATAGAAAACCAAAATAATTTGGAAATCCCCACCACAACACCCCCCCTCCAGCCATCCCGGGAAGCGCCCTCCGCTTTTCCCGGTGCCTTCTCAGATTTTGCTCCTGAAGTACTCTATCGTTCTCACCAGGCCCTCCGTCAGCGAAACCTTAGGCTCCCAGCCCAGAAGCTTCCTGGCGCGCCCTATGTCCGGCTTCCGCTGCTTGGGATCGTCCTGCGGCAGCGCTTTGTGGACGACGCGGCTTTTTGAACCCGTCGCTTTGATGATTTCCTGTGCAAACTCCAGCATCGTCATCTCGGTCGGATTGCCAATGTTCACCGGTTCAGCGCCGTCCGACATCATCAGCCGGTAGATCCCTTCGATCAGATCCGAGACGTAACAAAAGCTTCGTGTCTGCTTCCCGTCCCCAAAGACCGTGATTGCCTGATTCCGGAGTGCCTGACTGATAAAGGCCGGGACCACCCGCCCATCATGCAGCCGCATCCGGGGGCCATAGGTGTTAAAAATCCTGACAATCCGGGTCTCCACCTTGTGCTCACGGTGGTAGGCCATCGTCAACGCCTCCGCAAAGCGCTTCGCCTCGTCATAGCAACCCCGGGGGCCAATCGTGTTCACATTGCCCCAGTAATCCTCCCGTTGCGGGTGCACCAGCGGATCCCCATAAATCTCGGATGTTGAGGCGATCAGAAACCGGGCCTCCTTTAACTTTGCCAAACCCAGGGCCTTGTGGGTCCCCAGAGAGCCAACCTTCAATGTCTGAATGGGTAACTCGAGGTAGTCTATCGGGCTCGCCGGGGAGGCAAAGTGCCAGACGTAATCCACCGGCCCCTCCAAAAAGATGAACTCCGTCACATCCTGCTGGATGAACTTGAAGCTCGGGTTACCCCCCAGATGAGCGATGTTATCGACCGATCCCGTGACAAAGTTATCGATACCGATTACGAAATGTCCCTTGGAAAGCAGTAAATCGGTTAAGTGTGAGCCCAGAAAGCCTGCCGCCCCGGTCACGACACTCCGTGGTTGCCGGGTTGTGAATTTTGCTGCCTTGGTTGGTTTCTTGGTCTTCATAGGTTCATCGAGATTCACCGCACACACCCCTCCCTCCAGCCTCCGAGATGGCCGCAATCCTACTTGGCACCGGAACCGAAGAGGACGACAGGGATCGTTCGGATCAAAATACTCAAATCCAGCCAGATGGACCAGTTGTCAATGTATTGCAGATCCAACCGGACCCACTCTTTGAAGTCTGTCAGGTTGCTCCGTCCGCTGATCTGCCACAGGCAGGTCAGCCCTGGCTTCACACTCAACCGCCGCCGATGGGCCAGATCATTAAACTGCTTCGTCTCATCCACGGGAAGCGGCCGCGGCCCGACCAGACTCATTTCCCCCCGCAACACATTCAGCAGTTGGGGGAACTCATCCAAGCTGAACTTCCTGAGAAGTTTCCCCAGCCGCGTCACCCGTGGATCGTTCGTCACTTTGAAGACCGGCCCTGTCATCTCGTTCATCGACGCCAGCTCATGCTTCACCTGCTCGGCATTGCTGACCATGGTTCTGAACTTGTAAATCGTGAACGGCTTCCCGTTCAATCCAGACCTCTGTTGCCTGAAGAGAACCGGCCCCGGGGAGGTGATTTTGATCAGTAGAGCGATTACCAGCAGCGGAATCCCCGAGACAATCAGGAGGAAAAGGGCTCCAAGCAGGTCGATCATCTGCTTCACAATGCCCTGCCAGGAGGCCTCCGGAGCGGACCGGAATACCAGAACGGGCTGGCCGCAAAATTCATCCACGCTGGTTCGGGAAATCTGCGTCCGGAACAAATCCGCCACCAGCCATACCTCCACCCCCTCCAATTCGCACGCATGGATCGCCGCTTCGATGTTTTCCAGAAAGGTATGGCGGGATGTCAGAATGATCCCGTAAACCGAGTGCTCGTGCAGCAGATCCACCAGCTTCTCAACCGGATGTTTCCCGAGGCTGAACTCCCCCACAATCTCTATCCCACTGTATTGGTGGGCCTTGAGTCTGGCCCGCACCCGGTCCGTCTCCTCATCCGACCCGACCAGAACGAACCGGCGACGGTATTGGGATTGGGCAAGCTTGGTCTTGAAAGTCAGTGCCAGCATTTCCTCTTTGATCAAGATCAGACAAAAGCTGATGGCTCCAAACCAAAGAATAACCCACCGGGCCACTTCAGAGCGGAAGAGAAACAGGGAAACGATCAGCCCAAGGGTCGCCAGACCACATCCCTTGAACAGCATCCACATTGTCAGCCCGCGATTGCACAGCATCGGCCTGTTGTAAAAGCCCTGTGCCTCCAAAACCATCGGGCCAAGCGGGATGATCACCAGATAGAGCCAGACATACTTTTCAAAAGGCTGGACAGGTGGCAAATTGAAAAAACTAACCAATCCGGGATCCGCACGCAGGCTATAAGACAGCCAGAAGGCAATCGCAAAGATGCAGGCATCCATGAGTTCATGGATTTGCATGCGTATAACTCTGTCTCTCCTAAGCATTTAGAGCTTTTCCACAATCATCACAATTATAGTAAAACACGGGGCACACCTGCCCTTACACCCGATTGCAGCATCAACGCACGAGAGTGTGAATTCTTAACACATCTCCCGCAAGTCAAATCACCTCCCGGCAACCTGGGCTTCCTTGGGTGGATTTTGAAACTTTGGAACCGTCACCTTGATCAAGGACTTCATCCGCTCGAACGTGGCTTCCTCCTGACCGGGTTGGCAGACGGAAAAATAGCTCACATACGCCCAACGCTGCAGAACACCCGTGCGCAGGAGGTCCGTGGCCATCCACCACATCCGCTGCAACCCGGTGGTGCTGGCACTGACAACCCCGTCTGCCACATACCAATAAACATAAAGGCCCCGATATTTCACGCGCTGCCCGTTTTGATTCAACTCCTTGGTGGCCACCAGCTTGACCACGGGCAAATTGTATGAACCACCCTCTGTAATCGGCAAAACATCGGCTGAAGAGGCATCGTTATCGATAACCCACCCCTGACCCGTCAGGCAAAACTGCGGTTTGTGCAGGCTGCTACGATCTCCACCCATCAGGACGACGTTGGCGACTGTCTCAAACCCATCCGACCCGGTGTAACGCCGCTGACCAAAGCTCGTGTCCTTGGGAAGGCTTTGCCGGGTCAGGTCATCCACATCCATCCACTCTGAGGTATAGCCAGAAATACCAGCGGGAACTTCCACCTTCAGCCTGTTGCTCCCCACGATCGCTGTTGTCCTGACACCTGGAGCCCCAAGCTTCTGGCTCGATTTGATTCTCGCCATCATCCCTCCAGCGCCGACAATCAGGAGACAGACCACAACCGCCAGAATCCAATTTTGCCGGTTCACAAGGCCTCCTTTTCTGTTGCTGCCACCGGCGTTTCGGTGGACTGCTTTGGAACAGGTGCGTCCTTTCGGGGAACCTCGTTCTCCCCGAGCCATCGCCCCATGAAGAAGAGACCGAAGATGGCAGGAATATACGGAACCATGCTGAACCAGGTGCTGTCATGCACCTTGTTCCCGAAAGACTGACCCCCCAGCTCCGCAGCGATCACAATCATCAACATCCGAAGCAGGTTACCCAAAACTGCAAACGGGAAGGCCATGAAAATCACAAACAGACGCTTCCACCAGACGGAGAAGGCCACAAATGAATACACCAGCCCCAAAAGAACCGTGGCCATCAGGCTCCGGATTCCACTGCAGGCCGCCGCCACCTCATACTGATAATGCTCCACCGTGTTCTTGAGCTGGGTTCCCTCCCGCACAAGGTCAATCGCCAGGACATAGTGCGAGATACCTTCCACTAGTTGGCAGACTAGTATGCGCAGCGGGAAACTAATGGTCTCAGCCAGGGATCCGAGAGGCACCGAAAAGGCGAACAGGAAAAACGGAAAGAAACTCCGGATCATCCAACCCGGCCCCCAGGCCAGACCGGTCAATGCGTAGATTCCAAAGAAAAAGCCCATAGCGGACACGCGCGTCTGCTGCACCGCATAGCCGACGACGTGAATGAACAGTGAAAGTGCAACCAGCAGAAGAGCCGGCCACCAGGTCCGAAGCGGAACCTCCAGCAGGCTGTCCCGCTTCCAGAAAAGCAGACCGAGAACGAGAAAAGGGATCAGATTCCCGTGCGCATCCTCCGCAATGGCATGCTCATCCACCGGGTTGTAGGCATTCGAGAGCCAGGCAAAAAGCGAATCCGTCTTGATGTATCCCTGGACGGAATTCCCATACAAATGGAACAGCAGAATCCAAACAGCCAGCAACCCAAGGAAAAATCCCCGGTTCGGCAGCCTTGACCAGGCGTCCGTGAACTTGATCCTGAACTCCTCCAGGATCCCAACATCGGGGGATATTTGCATTCTTACAAACTCAAGACCATTTGATACAAAATCTGCCAAACCCACTCAAACAAAAAGGGCACCCGCAACAAATCACCGAAACCCGCTAATCCACCTGAATGCACATCAAACTGCCCGGCAAGCCAATTCCCCCCGGCTTCCTGCTTGCCATCGGGGACTCAGCGGTTAACCTCGCCATACCCGCAACAGAACCGGGACAACGAATGATTCGATCATTGGTGTTTACAACCCAGGGTCGTCTGCACAGCAAGGACATCGAGATGTTCCTGATGCCAACCTTGCTGTCCGACACCAATTTGTTCCTTTGGGTGGATCTCGAGAATCCAACTCCCGAAGAGAGCAAATTCGTGCTTGAGGATGTCTTCCACTTCCACCCCCTTTCCATCGAAGACTGCGTGATGGCCAGTTCCAGTCCGAAGGTTGAGGAATACTCGCCCAGGGAGGATGACCTCTTCACTTCCTACCTGTTCATGGTCATCCACGCCGTCGATTACAGCCGCAAGGACGGCGTCTTCGATACCAGCGAGTTGAACTTTTTTCTCGGCAAGAACTTTCTGGTTACCTACCACGATGGCCCCCTGCGCAGCGTTACACAGACTGAGGAACGCGCCACGAAGACCAACACACACATAGGGAAAGCACCGGACCGCGTTGCCCACACCCTGCTGGATGCCATCGTCGAAAACTACAAACCAGCCCTGGACGAGCTTTCCCTTGAGATCGGTGAACTGGAGCAGGAGGCCCTGACGGATCCCTCCAAACACACCATGAACAAGATCCTTGCGGCCAAGAAGGAGGTGCTGCACCTGCGCCAAATCATTGGGCCGCAACGGGAAGTCCTCGCCCGATTCACCCGTGGGGAGTTCCACCTCATCCGCCCCCACATGGTGCCCTATTATCGGGATGTCTATGACGACCTGTTCCGGATTTCGGAACTGGCCCAGGCTTACACCGATTCGCTCACCGGCATTTTGCAGGTTTACCTCAACATGTCCTCCAACCAGACGGGCGAGGTGGTCAAACTCCTCACCATGATCACCGTCATCACAACGCCTCTGATGATGGTCGGCACCTGGTATGGGATGAACTTCCACGACATGCCAGAACTGAGTTGGAAGCACGGATATTGGGTTGCGGGAGCGACCATGGTCGGATCCACAGTGGCAACCTATTGGTATTTTAAGCGCAAAAAGTGGTTCTAACCAACCCCGCCCATGGCACCAAAGAGCAATTTTCTGGACAAAGTGCTCGGCCGCATTGGTCGGCTTGATACCGAGGGCCTCCAGACCGTCGTCCAAAGGTTGGCTAGGGAGCGACAGTTTCTCGAGACCCTCTTTAACACCATCGAAGATGGCGTGATCGTCGTGGATGAAGGTGCCCGCGTCCTCTATATCAATCAGGCAGTCACCAAGCTCCTTGGTCTTCAGCCCAACATAGAGGGTCAGCCGGTCACCGAGATCTTCCCGGAATTGGATTGGGAAAAGATTGTCAAATTCGATACCGCAGGAGGCAGAGGCATCGTGCGTCATGAATTTGAGATCCATTACCCACGCCAACGGTTCCTGCGCCTCTATGCCGCCCCTCTCGATGGGGAGGCCGCCGGCAGCACCGGCGTGGCTCTGATTCTGCACGACGCCACCGAGGCTCGACAGCAAACCTTCGAAGCCATTGAAAGTGAACGGGTACAAGCACTTACCCTGCTGGCCGCCAGCATGGCTCACGAGCTGGGCAACCCCCTCAACGCCCTTCACATCCACCTGCAGCTGATGGAGCGGGAATTGAAGAAGCTCAGCCAGCCCTTCCCCAAACCCCAAAGTAACCCCGCGCGAGCCCGCACAAAGCTTGCGCCCGCAGCCGATCCACTTGACACCACCGATACCGACGTCGCACGAAAACTCCACCAGTATCTGGCCGTAGCCAAGGGTGAGATCAACCGGCTGGACTACACAATCACCCAGTTTCTCCAGGCCATCCGCCCAATGGCCCCCCAACTCCAGCTCGCCAGCCTGAACGATGTGGTCAAAAAGACCCAGGCCCTGCTGCTCCCGGAACTGGACAACCGAGGGATCACGGTAAAGCTCAAGATCGACAATCGATTACCAACAGTGCCGATTGATCCCAATCAAATCCAGCAAGTTCTGGTCAACCTCGTCAAGAACGCCATGCATGCCATGACCCGTGGCGGGGTGCTCACCCTCCGGACCTGGGAGGCGAGTGATGGGATCTGGGTCGCCGTGGCAGACACCGGCAGTGGCATTCCTGAGGAAAAGATGAACCGGATCTTTGAGCCCTTTTTCACCACAAAGAAGAAGGGATCCGGCCTGGGGCTGATGATCGTCCAGCGCATCGTTCGAGCCCATGGAGGCCGCATCGAAGTGGAAAGCCACATCGACAAAGGCACCCTCTTCCGCATCTGGATCCCGCTCCACGAGCGCAAACCGCGTCTCCTCGCTGATAAAGGGGTCAGTCCTCACTTTTGACAGTTGCACCCAAACGCCCGGTGCCAACACGGGTTTCCCTTTGATTTTTCTTTGGCACCCCCTCAATCGACGTTAAAATCATCTATGCGCAAAAGTGTCATGGCCGTTTTACTGGTGCTCACGGCCTTCGTCCTGGTGACCGGCGTCTTTCTTGGCTTTTTCGCCCGGCAGTTGCTCGCGGCCATTCAAGGTCCCCAAATGTTCAACCTCCCGACGGTTGTGCAGCAGGTGAGGACCCTCTCCGAATTGGTGACTGTGCAGTATGTGATGGAGAAGGTGATCGTGCTGGACGACGTGAAGTGGATCGCCGTTCTAGGGGAGAGCCGGGTGTTGATGGTTGCCAGCGGAAGGGTGAACGCGGGCCTCGATCTCAGCGCCATAGGCCCCAACGACATCACGATCTCAGGGAAGTCGATCAAGGTCCGTCTCCCACCGGCCAGGATTCTGGATGCCTACCTGGATGATTCGCAAACCCGCGTCATCGAGAGAACGACCGGCATCCTCCGGAGTTTCGACAAGGATCTGGAGCAGACAGCCCGGCAGAATGCGGTGGATGACATCCGCCGCTCAGCCCGGTTCGGGGGGATCCTGAAAGAGGCAGACAAACGGGCCCGGCTGCAACTTGAGAACCTTCTCCGGCAGGTGGGATTTCAGCAGGTGCAATTCGAGGCGAAATAGGGGCCCGGCAGACTTTGCCCGGGAGTCCCCCGAGTCCTGCCGACCAGGCTGCAGGTTGACAGCCGCCGATCATAGTACAGGTTATTCGCCTTATGAGACTGTCTTTGAATTGGTTCACGATCCGCTTTCTGATGATTGCGCTGCTGCTGTGCGCCACGCACACCTCCGGTGCTGCCGACCGCGAAGTCAGCCGCCTGTTCAAGGACAACTGCGCGGGCTGCCATGGCGACCAGATGCAGGGCGGCCAGGCAAAGACCCTTCTGGATGGGGTCTGGAAGCACGGGGGTGACGACGCCAGCCTCGAGAACGTGATCCGCAACGGGGTTGAGGCAAACGGCATGCCGCCGTGGAAGGGGATGCTGAATGAGGGTGAAATCCACTCCCTTGTGGTTTACATCCGGGAGAAAGTCACCGAGGCCAAACGCAAGCAGACCACTTATGCCAAACCGGTGAGCGACCAGATCGTCACCAGCGAGGAGCACAAATTCCGTGCCCGCACGGTCGTGGACGGCCTTTCGACCCCGTGGTCCGTAGCCTTCCTGCCGGATGGGCGGATGCTGATCCCGGAATTGCCGGGCAACCTGCATATCTTCGACAAGGGCAATCTTCAGACTCCCCCCGTCCAGGGACTGCCCAAATTCCGCACCATCGGCCAGGGCGGGTTGATGGAGGCCATCCCGCACCCCGGCTATCAGACAAACGGCTGGCTTTACCTGGTTTTCTCCGATGGCGCCACCAATGCCGCCGGGGAGAATGTCGGCATGACAGCCGTTGTCCGGGGCAGAATACGCGATGGGCAATGGGTGGACGAGCAGACCATCTTCAAGGCGCCGCTCTCGACCTACCGCAGCACGGCTGTCCATTTTGGCTCCAGACTGGTTTTTGACAATTCAGGACACATCTTCTTCGGTATCGGGGAGCGCGGCATGGGGGCCGATGCCCAGGATCTGACCCGTCCCAATGGCAAGATCCACCGTCTGTTTGAGGATGGCCGCATCCCCTCCGACAACCCGTTCGTCGGCCGGTCCAATGCGATCCCCTCCATCTGGTGCTTCGGCAATCGCAACCCGCAGGGTTTGGCCCGTCATCCCGTCACCGGCGACATCTGGGAGTCCGAGCACGGCCCGCGCGGCGGGGATGAACTGAACTGGATCCGCAAGGGGCTGAATTACGGCTGGCCGCTGATCACCCTTGGCATGAACTATGATGGGACACCCATGGGCAAAGGCACCGCAGGGGAGGGCCTTGAGCAGCCGGTGACCCACTGGACCCCGTCCATCGCCGTGTGCGGCATCAATTTTTACACGGGCGATAAATTCCCCAACTGGCGCAACAACCTGTTTGTGACCTCTCTCGCGCAGGAGGAGTATCGCCGCCTCGTCATTGATGACCACAAGGTGGTGCATCAGGAATTGCTGTTCCGGGGAATCGGGCGCATCCGCCAAACCGCCACCGGCCCGGACGGCTACCTCTACATCGTCCTGAACAAGCCGGATAAAGTGGTGCGGCTTGAGCCGGTGGAGTAAACTGTGGGGACCAATGCGTCCCTGCGCTACGCCTTTCGAACCTTTGGAGGTGGGATTGCCTTGTCCATGTGGCAACCTCCCTCAGGCGCCCCAGTATGGAGACGGCCGAAGCTGCGATTCTGATTATTCGTGAATCTGTTTCACGCTCTCAGTTATGGTTTCTGATTGAGTTGCTTTAGTAGCCACTCGAGTTGATTACGCGCACGGGCGTTGATAGCGCTGTAGGAGAGGAAATGGGTGCGTTTGCCAGTGTATTCCTGTTGGAGTTTCGGGTCCACCTCGCCTCCCACAATGAAAATCTCAAACTCGATCCCAAGCCTGCCCGTCAGCGTGTCGGCGTATTTTTTTGCCTGAGCTTCAGCATCCCTACCCACAACAGTGGAGGGCCGTTTGAACTCCGCCAAGAGGTGCCTATTTTCCACGTTGGCCGCAAGGAGCAGGTCGGGACGGTCCGCGCCATCGGCACCTGCGAAGCTCTGCTGCGTATAACTCTCAACTATGCTACGCAGCTGACGGTTGCTGGCCATGAGGCTGTATTCCGTGCCAAAAACCCACAGGCTGTTTTGCAACGCCAGGTGCATCTGTTTCTCCGTGGTTTTCGGATCGGCGATCAATTTATCGAGATAGTCGAGGAATTCGGTGCGGCGCTTCGTCTGCTGCGCGATGAACGCGAGATCTGTCAGACCAAATTTGTCGAGGGCCTCGGCGAAATGGAAAACGTCCACCTTCTCGGCGGTCTCGATCTCACGACACACCTTCCAGTACTCATCCATTTCAAGCGCGTCGATGACCAACCCAACAAGAACGGTAATCCTCTCCTCATTTTCGCCTTCTTGGTACGAACGAGAAATGAGTCTTTCGAGTCGTTCTTCAATGATCGCACGGCGGTGTTCGGGGACGGCTTCCAGACGCCGGTTCATCAACTGAGTCCATCGGCCCTTCGCCAGCTTTACCTCGTTGGCGTGAATTCCACCCAGACTGGCCTTCACATCCTGCTGAATAAGACCTGTCAATTCCTCCAAGGCCTTGTCGCTTTCAATCACGTCGCCGCCTGCCGCAGTTAACTCGATCGCATCGGCGTCCACCTGTACCTCACCAACCGCCCTGTTGCGGAGCCGGTCACTGAGTTGCTCGTCATGCTCCAATCCCCAGTGGTGAGGCCGTCCAACCGTTTTTTCGCCAACGCGAAGGATTAGGCCAGCCCTGCGGCCAGGCACAGGCTTCTCAGCGATGGTGTATGTCGCGGTCGCCTTCTTGCCATTTGAGAGGTTGTAGACCTTCGTGAACGTCGTTCCTTGGACATCGTGTCGAAGCACGCGCACACCATTGATGAAAATCTGAAAATCGGCCTCCCGTCCAAAATCGTAGGCGAGAATTTCCCGAAGTCTTTCGGCTTTTGGATAATTCAGATTCTGATTCAACACCCTAAGGGTAACCGTCGTACCGTGTTCTTTGGCTTCGCAGTTAATTACAGCGATGGGGAGAGGAATCTGTTCGATGTCCTTTCCGGTGCCCAACAGGGCGGCTTTCGAAATGAGCAAGCACGTTTCTATGCCATGGGCCTTGGTGACCACCTCCATGTTCTCGGCAAGTATGAGGCCTGCAAACTTGCCAATGCCCCTGCGACCCTTGACCGTTCGCTGAAGGTTGGGAGTCTTCTCACCTTTGCGCTTGAAGCGTGGGCTCGCGATCTTCAGATATTCTTGGCGCAACTCCTGTTCCTTCATGCCGCTGCCGTCGTCAGCAATGACGATTGGCCCTTCCGTCAAAATATCTGGAAGGGTGATTCTGACCACCCTGGCCTCCGCGTCCCAAGCATTGTCAACCAATTCCCGCAGGGCACGCTCGCTGGAATTGTAATTCTCGCCAAGAACGGAGGCTAAACGAGGATCAACTGAGAAATTTGCTGTGGTTCCCATGTGTGGTTTTGGCACTTGTTCAAAAGGGCAGCGGCGTCAGAAGCCGGTGGGCTTGGGCGACGAGCCATTGGCGGGCGCGCTCGGTCTCGGAGCAGAGACTTTGGACAGTGAGCCAGAATTTTTGCGAGTGGTCCGGGATGGCTAGATGGACCGCCTCGTGCGTGACGAGGTAGCGCAGAACAAAATCGGGGGCCATGATGAGGCGCCAGTTGAAAGAGAGGTTTCCCAGAGCGGAACAGTTACCCCACTTGGTACGCTGGTCCATCACGTACAATTTGCCGGGGGAGCGCCGGACGCGCGGCAGAACGGCTTGAAGCTGGGCTTGAATGGCCGCCCGGGCTTGCTTTCGGAGCCAGTTCTCAAGGCTGCGCGCCGGCGGCGTGCGCGAGCCCGCAGGCTGGGTGATGAGAATTTCGCCATTTTCGAAGGCGACCTTGTTTTGGCCCCGCTTGGAGACGGAGCGGGCAACACGCACGGGGGTGTTGCTGCCGCGAAAGCTGATGGTGCTGTCGCGGTGTTTCCGACGTTTGAGCGCTGGCTGGAGAGTATCGGCACGAGCGAGCTCCCGAAGAAGCCAGTCCTCGTTCCGTCGGAGGAAAGGAGGGATGTCGTCAACTGGCCGGGCAGCCGGGCGGACGACCTGGACGCCATGCGGTCCGACACGGATACGGAGTTTCTTCGCAGTCCTTGAGGCCTTGACCTGGTACTCAACCTTCCGGTCCGATAGCTGGATGGTGCTGGTGTCGGCGGCTCGCATCAGGTGTCGGATTTGGCGAGTTCGGCCACTGCCAGCTTGAGGAATGGCGGTTCGTAGTTCTCGGGATCAAAGCCCAAGTCGGCATAAGCGACGTTCCATGACTCGGCGAGGAGGGATTGCTCGACGCGCATGAGTCCGCCCTTGGAGTTACTCCAGCCCGGCGAGAGCACTCCGCTAGCGCGGAGGTGGGCGACCATTTTGCGGGCGCAGTCGGCGACGTAGTTTTCCTCGACGGATTTGGAGTGCGTGCGCAAAACGGTGAACAGGGCATGCTCGCCCGGGCGGATCAAATTGAGGCGTTGGGGTTCCTGTTTAAGTTTGAGCTTTTCGGCGGCAATGGCCTCCAGCTCACGAAGCCTCTCAGCGGCGGCGGTATCATTGGCATCCTTACGCTCCTTGAGCCTTTGGAGCCGCTCCCCGAGGAGGCGGTAGATGAAGCCAGGATCATCCTCGGATAGCTCGGCCGTTAGAGCGGCTTCGAGGGCGGCAGCTTTATCCGATGCTGAAGGGAGGTCGTCGAGGCGGTTGATGTAATTCTCATCGATCTTGAACACCGGCAGGGAGTCGGCGATCTGCATGAAGGTCGTATTTTCCTGGATGAGCTTTCGGGTCTTGGCGGCGAGCTCGCCGTAGGTGTTGCGGCTGCCGCGCAGGCGGCGGCGGTAGGCGACATAGATGGAGCAGAGCCAATTGTACTGCTGGCGATAGTCGTACAGACACGGGTCGGGAGAGACGGCCTCCCAGAGGCGCTCGAGGCTTTTGAAATTCTGTTCAAAGCGCTTGGCGGCCTCTGCTTCGCGGAGGCCACGGAGGGCGGCGAGCAGGCATTCACGGGTGTCGGCAATCGTTACGCCCTTGAACGACTCCATGCACAAGGACACAGCGCCCGGGATCGTCCCCCGGAGGGCATCCCAGTCGATCAGGGACTCCTCGCTGACATTTTCATCGAAGTTGAGGGCCTTTTCGAGTTTGTCGAACGCGCCGAAGTAGTCTACGACGACCCCGGTGCGCTTCTTCATGCTGGGGAGCGGGCGGTTTGTCCGCGCGATGGCCTGAAGGAGATTATGATCGCGGAGCGGCTTATCGAGGTACATGACCTGCTCGACCGGGGCGTCGAACCCGGTGAGGAGGCGGTCACAGACGATCAGGATTTTCAACGGTGGCCGCCACTTGGAACGGTCGTCGCCGAACCGTTCCTTGTTACAAGCTTCCCATTGGGTGGGGGTGAGCTTGAAATAGTCAATGAGGTCGTCCTGCTTGGATTTCTCGTATTCAAAGCGGGCAATATCCGGCTCGCTGTTTTGGGCGGCGGAAATGATGACCTCGGTCCAGTCGGGGTGCAGGCCATGTTCCTTGTAATCCGGCTTCTGGGTCCACTCCTTGATTTTCGCGTCCAGAGCCATCTTGTACAGTGCACAGGCTTTGCGGTCCACCGCAACCAGCTGGGCCTTGAAGCCATTCGGATCGGGATGTTCGAGGAAATGCTTAAGCATCTTATCTAGCAGGAGGTCGATGCGGCGCGGGTCGCGGGCGAGTTCCTTCCAACTGGATTTCTGGCGCTGGATGAGGTCCTTTGCCTCCTCGTCCTCGAGCTCCATTTCTTCGCACATCTTCTCGAAGCCGATGTTGAGCGCCTTTTCGTCCACGTTGAAGGGGACCTTATCTCGAATGTAATGGACCTCGAGGGTGGCTCCATCTTTGATGGCACGGCGGATGCCGTAATAGCTGATATAACGTTCCTGCTCGCCGTCTTTGATGGGGCCGAAGTCGCGATGCGTGTTCTGCATCGCCTTGTCAATGGGCGTGCCGGTGAAGCCGAAACGGAACGCTTTGGGCAGCTTCGCGCGCATTGTGAGGGCGTAACTGTCTCCGGGCATAGCTATTTACCTTTCTGGGTGCGGTGGCACTCATCCACCAGACAAATGATGTCGTCCCGATCAATTGGGTCAAGGTCCTCCATTTGCTGGAAGCTCTGGATGGTGGTCACCAAGGTACCTCGCCAGCCGGTGCGGAGCTTCTGCTTCAGGTCCTGAACCCCGAGGGCCTTTTCGATGTTGGGATAATCACACGCTTCGAAGTCGTCGCTGATCTGCGTTTTCAAGTCCCGGCGGTCAACGATGATCAGGACCGTGGGGTTGTTGAGGGCTGGATGGCGGCGGAGTTTATAGGCAGCGCTGATGATGGTGATGGACTTGCCGGAGCCCTGGGTATGCCAGACCAGCCCGGTGCGCTCCTGAGGCTGGACGGGCTGGCCGATGAGCGAGACGGTGCGCGCGACCAACTCGTTGGCGGCCTCGAACTGCTGGTAGCGGGCGACCTTCTTGACCGTGTTGCCCTTCTTGGTCTCGAACACGACGAAGTGCTGGAGGAAATCGAGGACGTGACAGGGCTTGAGGCGGAGCAGGCCCTTGACCGGGGTTTCGAGGGGATCGTCCGGGTTCTCGGCAGCGGGCGTGTTCCACCAGCCTTTCACGTCCGGGTAAAGGCTGAGCCATCGGCCCCAATTATCCATGTGGATTTCGACATCTTCCTTGCTCGCGTCGTGAAAAAGGATGGTGCCGTAGCGGAATTCCTCCTCATCGGCAGCGATGCAGAAGACGTTGGGGGTGAGCATGAACGGCGCCTGGCGCTGGTAGCGGTGCAACTGGTGGACAGCCTCGCGCCAGTCCTTGCCGCTGGCAAGGTAGCTCTTGTATTCGGCGATGACCAGGGGGATGCCGTTGATGAGCATGACGGTGTCCTCGCGGCATTGTTTCATGCCCTGAACGTGGTATTGGTTCGTGGCAGTGAAGTCGTTCTGGTTCTGCCGTGCAGGGTCGAATTCAATGAACTGGACCGTTCGAGTGACCTCGCCGGGATTGAGAGCCACCTTTGCGCCATCGCGCAGGAGGTCAAGGGTCTGGCGGTTGGCGGTGAGTTTGTCCGGGTGGGACATGGTTTTGCGCAGGGCGTTGACCGCCAGCTTTGCCTGGGCGTCGGTTTTGACCTCGGGGTTAATGGCCTTGAGTCGGGCGATGAGGATCTTCTCGACCAGCGGGTCCTCCAGCGGGCGGTCAAAGGCGGCCATCGCCGCTTCGTCGCGGTAGGTCCAGCCCAGGCCGGACCCGGCCCCGCCACCGCCGGCGCCGCCGGTGCGGTATGGCGTGGGTTGTTCGCCGCACATCCAGTTGATGACGGGCATTTCGACGTAGGCGGCTTCGCTCATAGGGGGTTAATCATCTCGGGCCTCCTTGATCTCTTTCATCCCGAGGCCGGCCCGGAACATCTGATGGACCGTGAATCTTTCGATATTGTGGAGACTAAGGGTGTCAATTTGATGCGGCCCGAGGTGCTGGCTGCCGCTCCTGCGCAAGGCCTTGACACCCCCGACCGCAAGGGCCCGCAGGAAGCCGACGCGCCAGAGAATGTCCATGAAAAACTCAGGTTCTTGGCCGGCAGCCCATGTGGCCAGTTTGTCCAGCTTGATCTCACCGAGGCTCATTTGGAGAAAGAGAGTGTCGAGTTCCTTCCGGGACCATGAATACCCCTTGCCTCTGAAAGCTTCGAAAATGCTTTGCAGGCCGGGGTATTGGAATCGGTACTCCGCGGCGATGTCCTTGGTGCGCTCTGTCGAGTAGGTTACTTCACAGTGGCTGATGACGTGGTAGTCGATGGGGGGCAGTGAGCGTGTGTTGCGGGTTTCGTCCAGAGTGGCGGTGCAGAACTGAATTATTTCGCGGGGTCGGTAAAGCGTGCGATCCACAATATAGTTGAAGGAGTTGCTCTTGCGGTACTGTAGGGTTTCGGCGAACACGCTGTTCCAGCAATCGCGGTCGGGCAAATTGGTGGTCTCTGGAGCCGTATGGCGGATGCGTTTGGCGGCCAGGGAAAGCAGGCTTTCCTCATCCCATCGGACGGTTTCCATGACGTCGCGGTATTTCTGTGCGTCCTCGTAGAGAGAGGGGATGCTGTCATAGAGCTCTCTGCGCAAGGAGACGAAGATACAGAGGTTCTTGTGTTTGTCGTTTATGGAGAGAGCAGCTTGGACCAGTCCAGCTACGAAGGCTTTAGCATCTTCGGATGCGTCCCACCCGCGGTCAAGTTCGTCAATCATGACAGCCACGGCGCGCTTTTCGGAAAGTTCGTTGATTGCTGGGATGAGATCGTTAATTTCCTCCAAGTGGTAAAGGCCAGTTAGCTGTTTCGTTTTCACGCTGGCTTCATAAGGGCCGATCTTTATGCCCTCCATGCGTTTTAGGTACGATATGAGGAGGCCGATGGGGTTGGTCTGCTCACCTTTGAAAGTATCACGCAAGTAATTGTAAACCACGGCTGCGCTCCCGGATTTGAGCTTTGGACCGGAGCTCGTGATCTCTTTCATGACCAGTACGTAGATAAGGTACTTCCAGGCTGCGGCGTAGGCGCCTTGCTTTCTCCATGCCCCTTCGGCTTCCTTTGCCATTTGCTGCGAAAGTATTTCATAGGAGTAATTTTCGGGTGCGAGCTCCAAAACCAAGCTCCCCTTTTTCCGTTCGCGGTCTGCAAAGACCTTGAAAAGGGCGCTTTTCCCCGCGCCACGGTTACCAAGGATGAGGGTTTTGGTGCGCTTTACCAACTGGGCGAAGGTGTCGGATTCAACGAAGTAGTGTATTAGCCCTTGGTTAATATCGCGCTCAGCTGCGGGCGCACCAAAGCTCAGTTTGGAAATGTCAACTTGGGGTGTCATGGTGGGTTTTGGTGTTTATGGGGATGCGGACGAGGCCGGTGAGGAGATCGTGAGCGAGGGATTTCTTAAGTTCAGCCAAAGCTTTTTCCTCTTCGACTAGTGCGGCGATCTTGGCTTTGGCGGCTTTCATGATGTCGGAAATTTGGCGCTGCTCGTCCAGGGTTGGCGGCAGGGGGAACGTGAAGGCGCGAACCTGGGTCTTGTTGGTCGAGGCTAAATTGGTGGTGCGCTTGGCAACGCGGTTGAAGTAGCGTTTGGCAATATCCGATTCAACGACCAGGGCGAAGAACTTCGGAATCAAAAGCTTCCGGTTGGCACGAATGCGGAAGATGTGGTTCTGGTGGAGGCAATCAGGAATCTGGCCTTCCCAGATGGTGCCTCGTCCGAGTTTATCGAGGTCGCCTCCTTCGGTCATCAGCACGTCGTCGGTTTCGAGACGGAAATTCGGAGCTTCGTCAACGCGGACGCGCACGGTCTTGATTTCCGATAGATCGAGATGGCCGTCCTGGACGTTGGCGACGCGGAGGTAGGGCAGCTCAACGTTCTTGAAGCCGGAAACATCTTTACCGAGCGTGACGCCGGAGCCGACTTCTGCGAGGTCATCCAGGCGGCGGGGATTCCAGTGGGCGGGCCACCTCCTCTTGCCGTTGCGGTTTGGACCAAGCCCTTTCTCGAGCAGGTCGTGGAGGAGGGAATGGTCGAGTTCTCGTGCTCGGGCGGTAGCAGAGCGGGTGCGCTGCAGAGCAGTGTCCAAGGTGTCGAGGAGGCGGGCGATGGCGGCATGTTCAGCGGGGTCGGACGGCACGGCAACATGGAGTTGAGAAAAGTGGCGCGCTGTAACGGCGTCGAAGGTTGTGCCTTGAGCAACCCGTTGAAGGCACCAGCGCCAACGCTGCAAGGCGTGGTAAATGAAACCGGCGTTTGAGTCGGTCGCGCGGATTGCCGCGAGCCCGCGACCGATAGCGTAATCTCGATCGGCGAGATTAACTTCCCCAACAGGCGCACGAACGCTGATGAGCGTGTCGCCAACTTGGGCGGTCTTGGCTGGCGAACTGCACCAGACGCTTGGGGAGGGGTATTTGTTCGAAAAGTCGGCGTTGCCTTGAAGGAAGGGAAGGCCTTCGGAATTGTTATTGTAGGTTTCCGATGGCGGCGATTGTCCAGCGATTACTTGGGCGACCTCCGAGAAATTCCTGACGTGCCACCCGGCCACGGGTGCCTCGCACTCCGGCAAGTGCGCCCAACGAAGCATTTTCGGGCGCGGTTCAGTCTTCATACCCGATGGTTTTGAGCATGGTGGAAAGTTGCTTTTGTGCGCGTGCGAGTTCGGTCTCCGCGTCGCCAAGCGCCTTGAGGGCGTCCTTTATTTCAACACGCGGTTCTGGTTCGAAGGTGTCCACAAAGCGGGGGATGTTGAGGTTAAACTCGTTCTCGGCAATTTCTTCCAACTCCACCACGCGGACGTGTTTGAGGAGCTTATCGGCGTCGGCGTATAGGGACGCCAATTCTGTGCCGACGGCCTGCACGTCGCGGCGGTCGTCGCTGGCGCGGCGGCGGGCTTCGGCGATTTTTTCGTCGCGCTCGGCGATTTTCGCGTTGATTTTCTCACGTTGCCTTTCGAGGTTGGTGACCACGGAGGCGATGGCCGCCCTTTTAGCCTCAGAAACTTCAGTGGGAAGGGCAGTCAGTTTGTCGATGTGAGGTTTGTACTCGGCTTCAAAGCGACCGACTTCATCCTCTTCGCGCAGGTCAATTTGTTTGCGAATGCGGGCGCTGAGCTCCTTGACCAGCTTAGGGACTTTACCGGCCTCGCCGTAGGCGTGGTAGTGAACGAGTATCCGCATGACGTCCTGCGGGCGGAGTTCGTTTTGGGCAGAGAGCTCACGGTAGTGACGGGCGGCGTAAACCATGAGGACCTGGTCGCGGCGGGCCTTGGGGCGCTGCTTGCGGAGGATAACCAGGCAGGCGGGGACGGTGGCGCCGTAGAAGACGTTCAGAGGAAGGGAGATGATAGCATCAACAAGATGGGCATCGAGTAGGGACTTGCGGATGATGTGCTCGTCGTCGGCCTTGCGGCGTCTGACGATGGCATTGCCGTCATCATCAAACTCGCCGGTCTCCTCTTCGACCTCGGGCTGGCCGCGAAAGAGGACGCCCTGGGGACAGACGATGCCGGCACGGCCGTCGTCTGTGAGGGAGGCGAGGATGTGGAGGATGAAGGCGTAGTCACCGTAGCCCGCAGGCGGAGCGCGGAAGGGTGTGCCGCGACCGAAGCGGCCGTAGGAGTCTTTGTAGCCCTCCTTGCTAAAGGTTTCCTTTTTCAGTTTATCCTTCTTTTTCTTATCGTCCGTCTGCTGCTCGGGTTTCAACCACCAGAATTCGTCGGAGAAGGGGAAATTGGCGAGGACGAGGGAGAACTTTTTGACGGAGCCGTTTTCGGTAAAGGCGGGGTCGGTGATGGTGCTGCGGCCGGCCTCGATTTTTGCCTCAAGGCCGTGGAGGACGGAGTTGATTTTGCCGATGGCGGCGTTGCCCCAATTCATTTCCTGGGCGAAGTAGGTGGCGGCGGTCGGATGGTGGCCATGCTCGACCAGGTAATCGGCGGAGTGGATCAACATGCCGAGGCTGCCGGAAGTGGGATCGTAGATGGAGTCGCCGGGCTGCGGCTCGAGAATCCAAACGAGGGTGTCCACGACGAGCGGCGGGGTGAAGAATTCACCGGCCTTGGCGCCAGCATCGTCGGCGAATTGTTTGATGAGGTATTCGTAAGCCCGGCCGAGGATGTCCGCCGGGACGCTCGCATTGGAGAGGTCGTGCTCGTCGAAGTGCTGGATGAGGGCGTGCACGACCTCGTTCGGGATGAGGGGCTTGCCGCTGCCGTCGGGCGCCGGCTGGTTCCAATCCACGGTGAACACGCCGCGCAGCTCGTCGTTGGCGTTGGCAACGGCACGCATGGCCGTGGTGAGAACCTCACCGAGGTTGGTGGAAGCGGTCTTCACATCACCCCAACGGGAGCCGTCGGGGAGGTTGAAGCGGTGCTCGCCGCGCGCGCGAAAGACCGCCTTCTGCTTTTCGGTGAAAAGACGCCCCTGGATCTTCTCCTGGGCGGCTATGGCGTCGTCGGCCTCACACTCAGGGCCGATTCATCTGGGAAGAGGATGATGAACATGGGACGAGTGGGTATGAGATTTGACGGGACAATCGCCGGCTCCTTTTCCATACTCCGGTGCATGATTTTGAACATTTCAGGCACCGAAAGCAACGTTTTGGAC
>CAIWMU010000191.1 GCA_903913865.1 uncultured Verrucomicrobia subdivision 3 bacterium | reverse complement strand
TAACATGACTCATTGGAGCGACGGATCTCATCTTGGAGGGCCAGTATCATTGTTTGTGCATCGGCTATCGTCAGTGGTTTCATATCCCCCGACTATAACCCGGCCAAAATCTATGCGCAATTACTTATGTCGCTGTGTTTATGACGGTCGGACAGCCCGTTCTTTCGGGCAGCGCGCGGCAGCCTTCAATGGCGATGGCGATGTTCAAATTCCCAATAATCCTGCCTTCGAGTTCCAGAGCGGGAATGGAACGATTGAGGCGGTTGTTTATTTGAGCCGCAGCACCCCGGACAACCCGGTCATTTTCTCCGAAGGTTGGGACGAGGGGGCCACCTTTTACCTCATCGGCGCAGATAAAGGCGGCAACGAGGTTGTTTATGGCAACGAAAGCGTGGGCCAGTTGAGTTGGAATGTTGCCCCGAGCCTGATCGGGCGCAAAGCACATGTGGCCTTTGTGTTTGATAATGGCACAAACGTCACCGCCTACGTGGACGGTCTGTCACTTGGCACGAAGTCGCATCCCGGCCTTGGTGGTTCCGCCGGAGGCGCCGGCTGGATCGGTGCCGTCGGCAACCTCGGGATGAGCAATCGCTGGGCGGGCACCATCGACGAATTGGCGATCTACAGTTCCGCGTTGTCTCAGAACTCGGTCCAGGTCCACTACTCGAAATACTTCTACGGCACGAACACCGTAGCGCCGACCATTGTGAGCCAGCCGACTTCAAAGACGGTGCTCGCCGGAGCCGCGCCGGTATTGGTGGTGAAAGCGGGCGGGACCCTGCCGCTGACCTACCAGTGGACTGCCAACAGCGTGCCGATTGCAGGTGCCACCACTGCGACGTTGACGCTGCCGAGCGTGACCACGACCACGACCTACAGCCTCTCCGTGCAGAATGCCTATGGCACGGCCAACACAACTCCGGTTGTTTTGACTGTTGCCACCCCGCCCTCGGGTTACGCCACTGTGGCCATGGCGGATCACCCCACGGCATTCTGGCGTTTGTCGGAAGGCAGCGGGACCACCACCGTCGATTCCGCCGGGTTCAATGATGGCACTTATAGTGGCGGTTTCACCCTCGGGGCTCCGGCCTTCCATGGGGAGACCGGCACTGGCGTCCGCCTCGATGGCTCGAGCGGTCGCGCAATTGTGCCTCTCTCACCCGTGCTTAACCCAGCCGGTGCTTTCACCTGCGAGTTCTGGGCTGCCCCAACGGTCACCGCGTTTTATGTTCCGGTGGGCTCGATGGATCGCCCTGGACGCAGTGGCGGTTATGAGTTCTACCTCAACGGCAACTATCAGGGCTGGGAATTCCACACTGCCGCCGGTGGCGGTTACAGCCAGATCACCGGGGATAATACCTCTCCCGCTCCCAACTCCTGGAACCATGTCGTCGGGCTTTACGACGGAACCAATACCTCGCTCTATGTGAATGGTGTTCCGGCGAGTCCTGATTTTACATTCCCTGACACCATCGTGCCGAACGCAGTCAAGGGTTTCTATATCGGTTCGCGCGGGGACAACGTCCGCTTTTTCAGCGGAGTCATCGCAAACGTGGCGTTCTACAACTACGCGCTCTCCGCGTCGCAGATCGCCAACCACTACGCGGTGTCCTACGAGGCAGCCAGCATCACCAGGCAGCCGGCAGGCGTGGCCACCAACGAATGGTCCACTATCAGCCTCTCCGTTTCCGCCACGGGTCTTCCGAACTCCTACAAGTGGCAAAAGAACGGTGTGGACCTGGGTGCGGATACCAACCCTGACGGCACTGCCCATTATCCCAACGGCGTGAATGGCACGACCCTGGTCATTGCCCAGGTGCATCCGGCCGATTCCGGCCAGTATCGGTTGGTGATCAGCAATCCGCGCGGTGGTGCAACCTCGGGCAACGCGGCGGTCTCGGTGACGGCGGACACCACCAAGCCGGCGGTGGCAAAGTTGGAGATTCTGGGCACCCCCAATCCGAGTGGCCCGACACCGTTCCTCGCGAAAGTGCATTTCACCAAGCGGGTGGATCCGGCCACCGCCGGAATTCTCGGTAATTACGCGTTTAGCGGCGGAGTGACACCCTCGAGCATCACCCTGAGCGCCGACAACACTGTGGCTTACCTAGGCACGCCTGGGTTTGCAGCCGGCCAGAAATATTCGGTCGCCGTGACCGGAGTGCTGGACCAGTCGCAGACGCCGAACAGCTCGGATACGACACCGGCCTTTGGTTGGGCCCCGGTGCTTACACAGGGTGTTATGGAGTGGGACTTCTATACCGCCATTTCCGGTGGTGTGGATGGCCTGTTGGGCAATCCGGTTTATCCCAATGCCTCCTATACGAACCTGAACACCACGGTCTTTGATTCCGCCCAGATCACGGGCGGGGATCTTAACAACAACCCCGACTTCGGTGCACTGGGTGACAACTATGGTTGCAACCTCTCGGGCTGGATCACTCCGACGGTGACCACCAATTACTACTTCTACATCGCAAGCGATGACGCTTCCCGACTGTTCCTTAGCGTGGATGCCACGCCGCAGGCGGCGGTGCAGATCGCAGAAGAAGTGGGTTGCTGCCATGGTTTCCAGGAACCGGGCGCTCCGACCGTCTCCGCAGCGATCCCGCTGACGGCTGGCGTCAGCTACTTCATCAGCGCGGTGCAGACCGAAGGTGGCGGCGGTGACTTCGTGAAAGTGGCCTGGAAGATGCAGGGCGATCCCACTGCCTCCACAAACCTGACCGCCATCTCATCCGCTTATCTGAAAGCCTACGCGCCGCTGCCCGCGCCCCGGTTTGGCACAACCGTGGTTGTTGGTGGTCAGGTCAAGATCACCTGGACCGGTGGAGGCACCTTGCTGGAATCCACCGACATGGTCAACTGGACTGCGGTGGCGGGAAATCCGCCTTCTCCATACAGCGCGAGCACCAGCTTGGCCGCGAAGAAGTTCTACCGGCTGGTGCGGCAGTAACTCCAAGACAGATAGGGACGGCGTAACCACCGTCCTTGAGTGATTGACACAGACCGGGGCTTCGGCCCCGGTCTTTTTTTTGAGGTTCTTCCGACATTTGCTGGGGAAAAAACATAGGCTCAAAACGAGGAAACCTGCGCCGAATGCGCAAAAGCAAAGGCCAGAATGAGTCCTTTCCCGTTCGACCGCAGGGCGTCGCGAGCTGGTGCTCGCCGCCCGCCGCCCTGCTCGTTTTACCTTGCCGCGCTGCGCGTGGAAAAGGGCGGGAAACGGCATGTTCACGGGCCATTCCAGCATCGGTTGCGATGCATCCGCGCGATGGACTGGGTCGAAGCGTGAGAATCCCCAATGAAAACCCCCCAGAACATTCCTGAAGAAGCTTTTTTGAAGGCAGCAATCGAGGCATCCGGGGCACATCGATTCCTACCGTCGGTGACATTTGATGCATTTACGCAGATGGGGGAGGGGCAAATTTCCGAATCTGGTATTATCTGAGTGTGATCATTGGGGTGCTAGGGTTGATCTGCTCACAATCATATTTCTTTGTAACTGTATACGGGCATAGCTATCAGCCTGTTTGAGCTGAAAATGAACTGGTTCACTTTCAAAACGGACCCCATGCTGGGCCCGATGATAACGTCGAATCGTCTAGAAACCGAAAAACTACAACGTTAGCCTTGGCAACGACTCCTACTCAAGGTATCCACTCAGGCCATCTTGTGCTGAAAGACTCTCTAATGACCTTCAAACCTGCGAGTGAAAAAGGAAAAAAGTAACCCTGAAGCACATTTCCAAATTTCGTGAACGGGAAATAGGTGGGCCTCCCTTCTTTATCCATTAGAGTCAATATATTTTCACGAAAGCAGTTCTTATGGATTGGTGGCTCAAGGTCAAAATAATTAGCCTCGAACCTCCAGCCTGATCCATAAGCTTCATTGCCAATTTCTGGAAGGTTATCATAGTATGCCCCATTCGATATCGCTAGAGAGACACTGACAATGTGTGGTCTGACGTAATGCAAAGTAATATCACCAGCGGAAGCACCGCCCACCGTCCTCCTGTAAGTCTTGTTTTTTGCATTCTCGCTTGCGCAGACGACTTTTGCCCCTCTTTCGACACTCCAACACTCACTTTGATTGCACCACCATATGTTCATTAATGGATTGTAACACCGCTGAATCAGGGGGTAAATGACATTTGACTGTGGTCGATAGCCCAGTTTTTGTCCGCAGATTTCACTGATTTACGCAGATGTGCGAGGGGTTTTTTCGTGAATCTGCGACCATCTGTGTCATCTGCGGATGAACTCTGGATTCCGGGGACGAATCCTTCCTGTTCGGGATGGGGAATCGGGGTTTGCCTTCCTGTGGTGGTTCTTGAATGATGCCCTTGAAACAGTGAAAAACCATGAATGTGGCATTTGATTTGGCAGGGGGCATGCGAGCCGGGAAACGTGTCTCGTTTCCGTTGCTTGCGATGGGAGTGCTTTGCTTGTGCCTGATGAGGGGCGCGGCCGTTGAGGCGATGAGGGAGACCGGCTTTACTGCGATGTGGTGGGTGAACGGGCCAGCTGGCGACCAATGGACCAAGGGGGCTCCTCAAGACCCGCTGCTCTGCCTGCGGAGCGGGGAATTGGGGGTGATGATCGATACCCGGACGTTGCGTCTGGTGCATTCAGGCCGATTCGGCGTGCCACAGGCGAGGGATGCCGCACTGGCTGCGGGAAGCGGTCCGGTATTGGAGTTGCCCGGGATGGATCTTGAATTGGGAGTGCGGATTGCCGGGACCAACCATTTTTGCACCGGGCGAGGTCCGGCACCGAAGGATGAGTTTTTTCAACCGGTCCGATTCGTGGAGACGGGGCGGTTTTTTCAGCGGGTCGTGATCGGGGGATTGCAGTTCAGGTCTGCGGGGGGAACCGGGGTTGGATTCGAAGGGAGCCTGGAAATCACGTTGTGGCCGGACCGGCTCGGGCTGCGGCTTGAGCTGCCGGAGGGGGCGGTCCCGGGGCTGGAGTCCGCTCCTGAGGGGGAGTTATTCGTTGCGGCGGCCGGGAAGCGGGTATCGGCACCCCTGGCGCAGCGGCGCAGTCCTGTTTTGGATCTTTTCGGTGCCGAACCGGGTGGTCCGGTGGTGGGGATTGAGGCTGATCCTGCGCTGGTGGTGGAGCAGGATGTGGCGTTGGGGTGCCACACCATTCACCTGCCCGAGAAGGCCTGGAGCAACGCCAAGGGGACCTACTATCCCGAGGAGCATCTGGACCGGCTCGATCGCTGGAGGCTGGTGCTGACCAACGCCTCGGATCGGGAGGCAGTGGCGCGGTTGATGTTCGTTCAGGAGCAGCAACTCCCCATCACAGGGTTCACGCCGATGTTGTGCGACCCTGACGGCACACCCTCGGGACTGCCGGTGCAGATTTCGAAGAACTGGCATCAACGGCGAGAGAAGGGACACATTGCGCATGAGGGACCGTGGTTCCACGGGAGCACAGTTGTGCGGATGGGGGCGAAATCGCGACGGGAGCTGGTGTTCCAGATGGCCTATGCGCGTTATGGCGGCGTGCCTGCGGCATCGCACGCGCAATTGTCATTGATAGGGTGGGGGCACAACCAGTTCTGGGAACAGGCCGCCATCGGCAGCTTCGGGGAGAGCATCTGCTACGAGCCGGGTCGGGTGCAGCGCCGGTGTTTCATTGATGATCTGCGGCCACTGATGACCTTGCCGGTTGCGGGGGGGCGACCCTGGGGCTGGGCCGAGAACTGTGGTGGTGGAGATTTTCTGGTGTGGGTGGATCCGGCGGGGAACTATCGTGGATTTCGAGGAACCCGGGTTGATTACCGGGCGCAGGGTCCCTGCCGGACGGATGTCCATTACCTTGAGGAGACGGCGGGCGGGGAGATTGCGGCCCGGATGGAGGTTTCAATCGCGCGCAGCGATGATTATGTGAGGGCCTTCCACAAGCTGAGCTACAAGGTGCTGCGTCCTGTGGAGTGGCAGCGCCTGGCATTCTTTCAACTTGGGGCGGATCATTACAACGAGGTTCCGGCAGGGAGTGTGGCGATTGGGGATTCGGATGGAGTGGTGGAGGAGTGGCAGTCGGCCCGGGCACAGGGTGCGTATGACAGACGGGGGATGCCCCTGCGCGGGAATCAGCCCTGGGTTTCGATTCACGGGCTGGACCGGGGCAGGCTGACAAAGGGGATTGCGGCGGCCAGCCGGGGAGTGGTCATCCGTTCCTGGCGCGGTGTGCTGGGCGGCGAGCCGGTTCGCCTGCCGCACCTCTCGACCTATTGTAACGAGTGGGGGCGGGGAAATTTCAAGACCGCGATTGAACTGGGTCCGCCACCGGATGTGAAGACCCTGAAGCCGGGGGACTGGCTTGAGGCCGAGGTGGAAATTGTGACGTTCCCGACCGATCCAGAGGCTTACTACGGACCAAACAGGCTGTTTCAGGAGGCATTGAAGAAGGATGCCGACACCTGGCGCCTCGTATGGCGGGAGGCTGCGGCGAACCGGTTTCAGTCGAAGGCCCGCCGGGGCACGATCACGCGGAATCTGCCGCTCGTGGTCCGCGTGGATGCCAACGGGTCTGCCCGGGTGGATGTGCGGGAAGGGGTGGGCTGGCTGCCCGTCACCTTCACCGGGCTTGGCCAGCATCGCGGACAGGAGCTGAGGGTCAATGGGCAGCCGTTGCATCAGGCCATCCACGGCAATGACTACTGGCAGACCGATTACGATCCTTCGAACGGCACCTGGAGCCGGACCTACAACATCCCCCGGGATGAGAGTGGATCGTTGCACATCGAATTCGGGCCTGCCGACACGAGGAAGGCGGAGGCACAGCGCAGGATGGGGGAGGAAAAGGCAGCCAGGTAGATCGACCTGTTTATGATGAAACCGTTTTTGGTGGGAGTGATGCTCGCCGGGGTCATTTGCGGGGCCTGTGCCCGCCCCCGGGAGGTTTCGGGTATTTACCCGCATCTCGCGATGTTCAACGACGAGGGCGAGTGTGGCACGGGGGCTGTCGTGCCTTGGGCGGACCGCCTGTGGGTGGTCACGTACGCACCGCACAAGCCTGAGGGTTCCTCGGACAAACTCTATGAGGTCACGCCGGATTTGCGGCAGATCATCCGGCCGGAGAGCATCGGAGGGACCCCTGCCAACCGGATGATCCACCGCGAGTCCCGCCAGTTGTTCATCGGGCCCTATGCCATCGGGGCGGACCGCACGGTGCGGGTGATCCCATATTCGAGCATGTTCGGAAGGCCCACCGGAATGGCGCGGCACCTGACTGATCCGGAGCACAGGATCCTCTGTGCAAGCATGGAGGAGGGGATTTATGAGATCGATGTCCGGTCTCTGGCCGTGACTGAGTTGTGGGCGGATGAACAGCGGCCCGGCGGGCGGAAGGCGGATCTGCCCGGCTACCACGGGAAGGGGTTTTACTCGGCGCAGGGCCGCTATGTCTATGCCAACAATGGCGACCATGCCCAGGCAGCGCTGATGAACCCCAGTGTGCCCAGCGGCGTGCTGGCGGAGTGGGATGGCACGGCCGACCGGTGGAACGTGGTGCGGCGGAACCAGTTCACCGATGTGACAGGGCCGGGGGGGATCAGCGGGAATCTGCCGGGGGATGACCGGATCTGGAGCATCGGGTGGGATCACAGATCGCTGATCCTGATGCTGATGGAGGGGGGCAGGTGGACCTCCTACCGCCTTCCAAAGGCTTCCCATTGTTATGATGGGGCGCACGGGTGGAACACGGAATGGCCGCGCATCCGGGACGTGGGGGGGAAGGACCTGCTTATGACGATGCACGGTTCATTTTGGACGTTCCCAAAAACATTCTCGAACGCGAATTCCTCCGGCATCGCGCCCCTGTCCGCCTACCTGAAGGTGGTGGGTGATTTCTGCCGCTGGGGGGAGCGTGTTGTGCTGGGTTGCGATGACACAGCCCGGAGCGAGTTCCTGAACCGGGACCGCCTTAAGGGGAACCTTGCGGGACCGGGAAAGTCGCAGTCGAACCTCTGGTTTGTGGATCCTGCGCGGCTGGACCGGTTCGGGTCGCCCCTGGGTCGCGGGGCGGTGTGGCTGAATGAGGATGTGGTTGCCGGAGTGCCGAGCGAACCGTACCTGTTCGGCGGATTCCAGAGGCGTTCACTGTTCGTGGCGCACAAGGGGGACCTAGCGGCCCGCTTCATGGTGGAGGTGGATCGCAAGGGGGATGGCCGCTGGCAGAAACTCCGGGAGATTGTTGTGCCGGCACGGGGAAGTGCCTTCGTTGAATTTCCAAGCCGGGATGCTGGCGCCTGGGTGCGGCTGACCCCGGCAGAGGATTCTGCAAAGGTGACAGCCATGTTCCACTACAGGGGGGAGGATCGGCGCGGGAACAGGGGTGACAGGATCTTCTCCGGTATCCCTCCAGCCGGGGCGGATGTCGGTAACGGCGGGCTTCTGCATGCCCGGGGTGGTGATGCGCGGACGTTGCGGGTGTTGGCCCACGGGCCTGATGGCCAACCGGCCTGTTACGATCTTGATGGCAGCCTCGTCCTGAAGAAAATGGATGATGCGGCCGGTGCAGCGTGGATGGGGACGAATGTGGCGATTCCCGCTCCTGTGGTCACTGCGGATGCCGCCTCAGTCCTCTACGTGGATGGCCGGGGGAACCGGTGGCGGCTGCCCAGGGGGGATGCCGCCTATGATCGGCAGGGGGGAATGGTGACGGGGCGGATGTGCAGAGAGGTTTCCACCGAGCGCAATCTCCTGAATGTGCATGGGACGTTTTACGAACTGCCTGCGGAAAATGCGGGCGGGTTTTCGAAGATCAGGCCCATCGCAACGCACAACCGTGCGATTGGTGACTACGCGAGCTATCGTGGGTTGCTGGTGCTCAGCGGCGTGATGGATGGGGCGCACGGAGATCACATTGTGCGGAGCGAGGATGGCCGGTGCGCCCTCTGGGTGGGGGCGGTGGACGATCTTTGGAAGCTGGGCAAGCCGCGCGGCGTGGGCGGTTCCTGGAAGGATTCGCCCGTGAAAGCCGGGGTGCCGGGAGATCCCTACCTGATGTCCGGTTATGACGGGAAGCGGGTTCTTCTCTGCCATGCGGGGAGTGGTTCGATAAACATGACTCTTCAAGTGGACATCTCCGGTTCAGGTGATTGGGTGGGATACAAGGAGGTGGCCGTCGCTGCAGGGAAGACCGTGGAGCACCGGTTTCCGGATGGTTTTGGAGCCTACTGGGTGCGTGTCGTTGCGGACAGGGACACCGTTGCGACGGCGCAGTTTGTTTATGAGTGAGAGATTGGTGGGTGTGGAGTTTATCCGCAGATGGCGCAGATGACCGCAGATGGAAAGGGGAGCTTCCTGTCAGCAAGGCAGCAGGAGGCTTGGCGAGGGTGAGCCCTTCGCGGGCCACTTTTAACTGGTTTGGAATGACAGCGTCCGGGCAACGAGTTTTTGGCGCTCATCGAAGGTGAGAAAGGCGCCGGCGCCGAGAGTCCAGGCAGCGGCGAGATGCCACAGGTCGAAGGAGGTATGGCGCCGGCTCCATCCATGAAGTTCACCCAGGGAGCGGGTCATGGCCACGGAATCGTCCAGCGCAAGGTCCCGTCTGGCAAAAACACGTCCATTCCACGCCCGGTCGAACCGGTTGGTGATCAGGCGGGCCACTTGGCCCGGGATCGGTGATTCCGTGCGGTGGGTGGCGGCGCGGACTGATGCTGGCAACTCCAACTGATGGGTTTGACAGAGGACAAATTCCTCACCATCAAACCGCCCGGCCAGAATGCGGGACGTCTTGTGGTTGGCATCCCCTTCGTAAAGCAGGCTCACGAGAAAGCTGGTGTCGCAATAGACAATCATTCCCGGTCCTTGATGATGGACTGAGCCAGATCGGTTCGCACAGGTTCTTCCGGGTTGGGGATGTCCTCAAGCAATCCATCCAGGGCCTTGAGGATGCTTTGTGGCTGAACGTCCACACGTTTGAGTTGAAAGACCTTCCCCCCCTGCTTTTTCACAATGAGTGACTCACCGGGATTCAACCGTTCCTCCGGCGTGCCCCGTCGAAGTTCCCGTCCTGTAATTGTCTTTGGCACTGGTGTGCTCATGTCTGACACGATAGTGCAGACAAGTTGGCGGCGCAATTTGAAATCGACGGTAAATGACCCACGCCGGGGGACCGCGATGCCAGCCTCTGGGGCGATTAAACTTGTGGATGCCAACGTCTGGCTGGCTTTGGTGTTCTCTGACCAGATTCACCACGCCACTGCCAGAACGCGGTTTGAAGCACAGGGCAACGAGATGTGTGCTTTCTGTCGGGTGACACAAATGGATCTGCTCCGGGATTTGGGCAATTCGAAAATCATGGGGCGGTTTGCGCAGAGCCAACAGGATGCCTGGGGAATTTACGACAAACTGACCCAGGACCCCCGTGTGTTGATTATTACCGAGCCGGCCACTTTGGGGACCACCTTTCGGAGTTTGACCCAGGCCGATTCGCCGTCCCATGCGTTGTGGTCGGACGGCTATCTGGCAGCATTCTCAATGGAAATCGGAGCGCAGTTGGTGACTTTCGATCAACGATTCAGCCGGTTTTCAGGTCTGGACCTTCTGGTGCTGGTCTGAAGGAATGGAAAACCGGACGATCCCTGAAAGCTGAAAATCGACTGGCCTGTTCGAGGGAAGAAAATTGACATCCCGATGCTGGAAATTACCTTTGTTTCATGATGATTATACTTTCCGGGATATTTGGTAAGCGGGTTTGCTATGCAGAGGGTTCAAGCAAGGGAACGTGGTTTTCCTCCCGCTTGGCCCTGGGGATGGCTGTCTCCACCTTTTGTGGCATCGCCGGGACGGCGTTTGCTGCCGATCCGCTTTCGACTGATCCAACACACCTGCCCCATACCGAGGTTTTGGGGACACGAGGACTTCATGATGTTACTTCAGAGTCCGACCTTGTAGGCCCGGCGGGTCAACCGGAGTGGACGACACGCCGCATCTTTGCGGAGACGGATGTTTATGTAATCCCGCCAGGCGAAGTGGAATACAACCAGTTCTACATCTCATCCCATCCCCGGGAGGGGAAGCCCGGGAACCTGTTTGAGTCGGAACTGGAGATAGGCCTGCCGTGGCGGACACAGTTCGATGTGGAGATGAATTACAGTGTGCAGGGAGGCTCTCTCCAGTACGACTCCACCATGGTGGAACTGCCCCATGCCCTGGCAGATTGGGGGAAGATTCCGCTGAACCCGGCCATTGACGCCGGATGGCGTTTCAAGGTGGGGGAGGCGGATGCCTATTTCTTCCGGTTGCTGTTGGCCGAGGATCTCGGCAAGTCTTTCCAGTTCGGTGCCAACCTCACTTATGACCATCAGGTGGGGGGCGATCAGGAACGGGGATACGAACTGACGACGGCCCTGAATTACGGTGTGATTGATGGACGACTCTCTGTTGGTGTGCAGTGCATTCTGGAGCATGAGACAGCCCGTGAGAGTGAGCTGGATCCGGTTTCTGGCCTCTACGAAACCGAGGATGTTTATTCGACGGCTGTGCTGCTGGGGCCGACCGTTCTGTGGCGGCCCAGCCGTTCGATGCATGTTGGCATTGCTCCGCTCTTTGGGCTGACCCATGATTCTCCGACCGTTGAGGCGCTCTTCCTGGTTGGGTTCGATTTTGAGCCGTTTGGTTCCCATGCTTCCGGGGAGTCCGGGCAGCAGGGGGATGTGCCGATGCTGCGCCGCCACAGGTGATGCTGCAGCGGGTCGTTCCCGGTTGACCTTCGGTGGGTGAAAATATTTTGTGGTCCACTTGACCCATGTGGAAAGGTGTGGTAACTGAGGATAGGTTATCACAATGATAAACTGGCCTAAATTCTTAGTGACGCTCGCCCTGACTCTGTCAGTGGGCGGTCATTGGGCCGTTATCCAGGGGGTCGCGTGGACGAGGATGATTGCCCACTTCTCCCAAGCCATGCCTTTCACGCAGGCCATCTCCTACACATTCGATGGAAAGCATCCATGCAAACTTTGCCTTGCGGTGAAGTCAGGGCAGGAGTCGGAGCGAAAGGACTCCAAGCTCAAATCCCCTGAGAAGCTGGTGTTTTTTCTGGATCTGGGAAAAGTGAGTCTGTTTACACCCGATCCCATACCTTCCTGCTTCCTCGTTTCCATGCCCCACCCCTCTTGGCTTCACAGCCCCCCTTATCCTCCCCCCAGAGGATTTACCCACCTGTCCTGATTTATCAGGCCCATAGCGGGCCTGACAGTCCTGTGTTGCGGGCCGCTTACGGCCTGCAGGAATCAACGTAATACGAAAAAGTGAGCGTCATCGCGTTCACAAGGGAGGTCCATGTTCAAAACAAACAAAAGAAATGCGTTCACACTCATAGAGTTGTTGGTAGTGATAGCCATCATCGCGATTCTCGCCGCGATGATGCTTCCGGCGTTGAACCGGGCCAGGCAGAAGGCCCGCTCGACGGCCTGCCTCAACAACACCCGGCAGATTGGGCTCGGGATGGTGATGTATTGCGGCGAGAACCGCGACTCGCTGCCGCAATCCTCGCACATCCGTGCCTCCTGGGTGGGCACCCTCGTGCCTTACACGGGCACCAATGTTTATCGATGCCTGGATGACAAGAACCTGCAACGCATATATAGCTACGCGCTGAATGACTTTCTGACCCGGCATCCGTTTGGCGCGGAGACACTGGATTTCTCCAGGCTGACATCAGTGCCCGCGCCCTCCGCGACAATCTATCTGGCGGAGTGCGATGACCAGTACGAAGGTGCGGATCATTTCCACTTCGCTGACGCCTCAGCCGGTGGCTACACACCCGCTGTGTTTCCGACCCAGGTTGCGGTGCAACGCCACCAGGCTGGTGCGAATTACCTCTTTGCCGACGGGCACGTTCAAAAGCTTGCCTGGATGAAGGTTCGCCAACAAATACAGGCGACCAGTGACCGTTTTGTCAGGCCCGACGGCAATCCTTGAAACAAAATTTATGAAAACTCGACCGCACCTCCCAGGACCCTCGTTCCACCTTGCCATGCTGGCAGGCGGGCTTCTCCTACTGCAGCCCGCTGCGGTGAGAGCCCAGCACGTCCATATCAATGCCGGCGCCTCCAACGCCGCGCAGGACGCACCGCTCTTTTTCTCCAACGGTGCCAACTACAGCACGGCTGCGGGTTACGACGTTTATCTAACCTTCACCAACGCGGGTTCGTTCTCCAATTTGTATCAGGGTGCCGGTGCCACCTTCACCGCGCTGGCCAGCACGCTCGACAACGGCGGGCCGGCGTTCGGTCACGCTGCGGATGGATCGTTCCTGCAGTTGCAATTTGTCTCGATGAGCGGCCCCGCGAAGGGCGAGTTCGCGTTGTGGACGCAGGACCCTGCCGACCCCGCCACCAGTTATCCATCGTTCAAGATGCCGGTCGGCACGGTCAACGGCACGAATCTGCTCGCGTTGAGCGAAAGCGATGGATCGCCCGGCGCCGACCCCTACGGCCACATCCATGGGCGCACCTTCACAGCCACAAGGCCCGGCCTCTACAAGCTGGGTTGCCGCCTTCTGGACACCTCCTCCAACGGTGCTGGTGGGGGGCCCATCCACACCCCGTCCGACACTTACTATTTCTACTTCCAGGCAGGCCTGACGATCTCCTCCTGCGTAATGAACTCAAACTCTTTTGAAGTCACCTTCGCAACGGCTGCGGGAAGATCATACTACGTCGAATCCACGTCCAACCTCCAGACCGGGAAGTGGACTACTTTTGCCGGGCCGTTCACAGGCAACAACCACCTGCAATCGGCAGTGACCAACGCTGCCGTACCCCTTTTCTTCCGCTTACGGGAGAATTAAACAAACAAAAGAACAAACAAACAATGGAAACAAACATGAAGACCACGAAGAAGAAAACCACCCTGATCGGAGCCTCCTGGCTCGCACGGGGTTTGATGACATTGGCCGCCGGATTCATCATGGGCAATGTCGCCCAGGCGCACCTCAGCTACTCCGGACGCGATCTCGGGTCCTATTCGGGCCTGACGAACGGCACCAAGACAATCAACAATCAAACCGTCACCGGCAACTATGGCTGGGCAGACGCTGCGGACGGTGTGCTCGGTGACAGTCACAAGGGGCGCGCCTTCCGGTTCCATCTGGACAACACCGCCCTGATCAACCTCTCGGTTTCGGCCAATCCCGGGACGAACCTGCTGGTGATCACCCCGGCATACTCCATCTATTCCGGACTGGCGGCCATCGCGCCCTTCGCGGTCGGCTGGACCAACCTGCCTCCAAGCGCAGACCACGATTTTTGCGAGGCCTCCGTTGTCTGGCGCACCTGGTGGGTGCAGCAGAACCTCGACACCAACGCCACCACCGAAGTTCTGACGGATGGAAGCTGGAACGCTCTGGGCGACTGGAAAATCGGCGGCGATGCCGACCTGCCCGGCGATTTCGCCCAGTTGAGCAGTTTCAGCTACAGGGTTTCGGCCTCCTCCACCGGCGGCGCGACCAACGTGACAGGCAGTTTCGCTCTACCGGCCGGGGACTACACCGTCATGATTGGCGGAAACGATATCAGCAATAAAGGCTCCGGCACCGCCGCCCTGGCGCATGGCATTACCGTGACTCTCACAGTAGCTCCGGCGCCCCCCATCAGCATCACCCCGAAAGTGTTCGTGGCGTGGCCTGCCGGGACCTCAGCCAACTGGGTGCTGGAATCCGCAGCCGCCACCGACTCCAAAACCTGGACGAGCGTGACCAACACTCCCGTGACTGTGGATGGACAGCCCGGCTTCGTGCTGGACAGCGCCGCCGCCCAGCAATACTTCCGTTTCCGCTACGTTCCGTGATGCGGTGTGGAACGAACCATGTTGCGGTTTGATGGTAACACGGCGCACTCCGGCGGTCGGCTCGATAGGCCGGCCCCGGCGGTGCGCCGTATCTGCCAACTGTCCGGACGGCTTGCGGCTCCCGTCGGCATTCCCATTTCACGGGCCGCAGTCATTGACCTATGAAGATTCAGCTACAAACCCTCACCTGGAGGCAGTCCATCGCCATCATCGCTCTGGCAGCCGTGACACTCTCCTGCCGCGCCGACACTCACATTTACGCGGGTGCCTTGGGGGTGAACCAAAACGACAGGCTTCAGTTTAGCAACGGAGCGGTGTTCGATGCCGCGCAAACCAGGTATTCTCTTCCGCAGATCCTGCGGACGAACGGTCTCAACGCCGGCTTTTACAGAGGCGATGCACTGACATTCTCGGCCCTCCCGGCAACAATTCCGAACGGCGGCCCGATAGCTGGAGCGGCGGCCCTCGGTGCGCGGCTGGCTGTTCAGGTTGTCAGTGTCGAGGGGCCTTCCGGCGGCAGTTTCGCCTTTTGGGAGGGGGATGGGGAAAGCGACTTGGGAGAGGTCACCTTCAGCGTCCCGGTGGGCACGACGAATGGAACCAATGCGTTGCTAATCAGTGAGAACAACAGCGAACCCGGGGCCGACCCCTACGGCCACATCCATGGCCGCGAGTTCACGGCCAGTGTGCCGGGAACCTACATCGTGGGTTTTCGCGCCATCGACACTTCCACCAACGGGCCTGGCGGAGGTCCGATTCATGCCCCTTCCAACATCCTGCCGGTGCGGTTCCAGGCCGGGATGCGGATCGAAACCGTTCAACACTTCACGAACCGGGTGACGGTTTCGTTTCGCAGTCCACCTGCCATTAGCAATCTGGTCGAGGCGAGCCAATCCCCGTCGTCCGGCCCCTGGCTCCCGGTCGCTGCCCCGGTGCGAGGAAACAACACGCTTCAGACGGTGACAGATACGAACGCCACTGCCGGGCCTCGCTTTTACCGGCTGCGGGTTCTCAACAATCTGCCATGACGCACCGGATCCCGCATCCGGCAGGGCAGGCAGCGGATATCCCAATCAACGGGGATGGGACAGTCTGAAGAACTGCTGGCCTGGCTCCGGCGTGAGGTCAACAGAGACCCTGCCCCCCAGCAGAACGGGCATGTTCGTGACAGTGATCCAATTGCCATCTGTGGGGGATTTTGCGCATGCCGGTATCAGGTTTGTGCAGGTGTGGGGCCATGAAAGGGTGACACGCGAGTTTGTGTATTCGATCGTTATCGGTGGAATCATCGGCACCGGCGGTCCCTGCCAGCGCCACGTGGTCGTGGCATCCCCGTAGCCTGGGGCTGGATTTCCGGCGGCATCCCCGATGTAGAGGTGGTAGGTGGCTGTGAAGAGTTGGTTCGAAGTGGTGATGGATGTCAGGTCCACCGCATAGGCATTGTGGTCCATGCGGCCATCCCAGCACCATCGGGTGGAGGTTCCCTCTGTTCCAAGGATTGGCGAGTAGGGGGTTCCTGGATCACCGGTGACATCCTCGTTAATAAAGTAGGTCTTCACCTCTGGAGAGCCCCCTGTTTTTTCGATCCAAAGGAGATTCCCCTTTAGGCGGGCCGAATAGGTGTCATAGAAATCATCGCCATTGGCGCCCGTGGTGCCGGGGTCATACCAGCCGAGCACTCGGCTGTATGCGGTGCCATTCAACACAGAGAACGGCTGAGCCGGGTCGAAGGAGATGTGCGGGACGTCATAGAACCGGTTGGTGCGGTTGAAGACGCCCGGTGCGATGGTGAGGGGAATTGCGACGGGATAGGATTCGATGTGGATGCGGTTGCTGCTGTCGAGGGTGACGGCGAGCATGACCATGGGATCCCACGAAGGTGGAGGCTCGTAGGCTGTTGCCGAGAGGGCTGTGTAAGCGAGCGCCAGTATTCCGACCGCCTTTTTGATGGGGGGCATGCTGTGTATGAGGTCCGAATGCAGGTTCTGCGGAATTGGGACGGGGGTGGACGATCACCCCCGCCCCTTTTGCACGGGTGTTTACCGGTTCCATCTACGGCGCATGAGATGGCAGCCGATCCCCAATGCTGCGAAGGCCAGTGTGCTGGGCTCCGGAATGGTCTGCACAGTCCATGTCTCCAGGGTGCTGGCAGAAGATAAGTCGGGGTTCAGGATCTCGTTGCCGAGGGGATCCCCGATGTAAACTTTGTAGGTTGCGCTGAACAGTTGTCCAGGCGATGTAATGTTGGACAGTCCGACCGCGAAGACGTTGTGGTCCATCTTGCCATCCCAGGACCATTTTGTGGAGCTGCCGGCGGTGCCGAAAATGCCGGAGTAGGCATTGATGGCGGGATCAAGCGTGAGACTGTTGTTCGCATTGACGCCGTAGCGTCCGACAGCCAGATAGGAGTTCAAACCGGAGGATTTCGAGACCGATTCAACCCAGATCCCAGCGCTTGCCCCATAGGCGGAATGGACTTTGTCGAGGATGGCGGTTCCATCTGTTTTGGCCTTGTTCATGTCGTCCCAGCCGAGGCGGCGGCTGAACTGGGTGCCGTTCAGGACACCCCACGGAGCGGTGGGGTCGTAGGTGGCAAGCGGGGCGAGGGTGAGCATGGGATAAACCCCTACGCCCATTTTGGTGGCCTGGTCCACGACATCCAGCCGGAGGGTGCCGACATCAAAGCTCACATTGAGCATCGTCATCGGCATCCACGTGGGTGGGTTTGCATACTGTGCGCTGGCAGAACTGATGGCTCCGAGAATCGCCACCGTCATTGCGGGGGCGCGGAACATGGACGTTGAGAATTTGATCATAATGTTATTCAAACAGAGTTGTTCCAGCAGGAATACCGGTCGATCGGTTCCTTCCGGGTTATTTTCGGGGGCTGTTCCTTCCCTATCTTTCGCACATGCGAAACAGGGACTGATTGTCAGCCGGGTTATGAAACAAACGGACGTGATGACGGCGGTTCAGCAGAACCACCGCAGATCTGGTGGGAGATGGTGGTCAGACCACCTGGATCAGTCGGGGAGGAGGAGTCGAGGGCTCGGTCAGGAAGGAGTGAGGAAGAGATTCCTCATGATGCGGCAAACCGTATGCAGTGGACTTGGGCAGTATGAGAGGGATGCCCGGCAATGCCAGTTCAAGTTTCAAGCTAGACTCGGGTGCTTTCTGGCTCTGCTTCCGCTCTTCGGATGCCCCGCTTTTCACAGCCTTGCACATGGGGCAGGGGTGTTTGCCATCCAGAGTCATGGTGGCAGCGGTCAGTAAGGAGTTGGATTGTGAATAGGCCACGAACATGCCGACCCACGCAACACTCTGCAGGAGCGCCCAGTGCAGACCTATGGTCAACACCAACGCCAGAACAGTTGTTGAGTGAATTAGCCTACGCATCCAAGTTGTTGCATTTATATCAACATCACCTTCATGGCGCAATCATTTTCTGCTGTTGGAACAAGTTTTTTTGATCAAAACTGGATGATTGGACTTTTCATCAGGATGCATCATGGTCTCCCATGTTCTGTCGATGTGTCGGGAGCTGTGCGTGAGTACCTTGCCAGAACCAACAAGGTTGTTTTGAGCGGGAAAGGGAGGGATATTTTTGTCCAGCCTGACATTTTTTGTGCAGATCCCCGGGATCGGTATGCTGGGAATGTATATCTACAAAGCGTTGATTAACAGTTATTTACGTTCCGGCTTCTGTGGGTGATCTGATGCGGCACGCTCGATGCTAGCGTTGAGTTGTTTGAAATTCGCACGGAAACGGGCTATAGTCAAATCTCTGAATATGACGAAGACATCGAAAACTACTGAAAAAAAGACAAAGACGGTCAAGGCGGTCAAGGCGGTAAAGCAGGTGGAGGCGGCGGCCAAGGCGGTGGCCGTTGTGGAAGCAACCCCGGTTGCCCCGAAGCAGAAGGTTGTTCCGGCGGCAGCCAAGACTGCTGTCGTTGTTGAAGCGGCCCCTGTTGCCCCCAAGCAAAAGGTTGCCGAGGCAGCGGTTCGCCTGGAGTTGGTGCGTCCTGGTGCCAAAAGCGTGGCAGTGGCGGGTTCCTTCAATGCATGGAAGCCGGAGTCCACTCCGCTGAAGCAGGCTGGGAACGGGAGTTGGAGTGGAAGTTTGAAGGTCACCCCCGGTCGCCATGAATACCTGTTCGTGGTGGATGGGCAGTGGCTTCCCGATCCGAATGCCAAGGAGGTGGTGACCAATCCTTACGGTGGTTGCAACTCGGTTCTGGTGGTGAACGGCTAAGGTTGGGCCTGATCAGGGATAGAATCATCCGTTAAAAATTTGTGCCGGAGCGGGGGAAACCCTGCATCCGGCACTTTTTCTTTCCGGGGCAGGCCGGTTTTGCTGTGCGACCCACGGCGGGAGTCCGGCGTGTCTCAAAAGATATGCAGATTGAATGGTAGTGGTTTTGATTTCTTTTTGCCTGCAGCCCAATTATAAAGGGGGATGCTGAAGGCTGGAATCATTGGTCTCCCGAACGTCGGAAAGTCCACACTGTTCAACGCGCTCACCCGCTCCCACAAGGCGGCGGCGGAGAATTATCCGTTTTGCACCATTGAACCCAATCTGGGTGTTGTGGCGGTGCCGGATGACCGGTTGGCGCAGCTGGCGGAGGTAGTGAAGGTGGGGATGCAAATCCCGACCACGTTCGAATTCGTGGATATTGCCGGGCTTGTGAAGGGGGCGGCGCAGGGGGAGGGGCTTGGGAACAAGTTTCTCAGCCACATTCGCGAGGTGGATGCCCTCGTGCAGGTGGTCCGCTGCTTTGAGGATCCGGATATTGCGCACGTGGCGGGCGGGGTGGATCCCCTGCGGGACATCGAGATCGTCGTCACTGAGCTGATTTTGGCGGATCTGGATGCGATCAAGAAGCGGCATGAGAAGATTGCCAAGGATGTGAAGCGTGGCGACAAACAGGCGTTGGGCGAGGCCCGGCTGCTGGATTTGTATCAGCAACACCTGAACAGCGGCAAACCGGCCAATACCCTTGCGCAGACATTCTCCCCGGATGAAAAGATCATGGTGAAAGGGTTCTACCTGCTAACGGACAAGCCGGTTCTTTTTGCGGCGAATGTGAAGGAGGGGGATCTGGCGGGGTTGGAGAACAACGCGGCCGTGGCCAAGGTGAGGGAATATGCGCGGACGCATCACCAGTGTGAGACGGTGGTGGTGAGCGCGCAGCTGGAGAGCGATGTCGGGGAACTGTTCCCCGAAGAGGCTGCAGCCTACCTGAAGGAACTCGGGGTGGGGGAATCGGGCGTTGGGGCTTTGATCCGGGCTGCCTATCACGTGCTGGGGTTGCGGACCTTCTTCACCTTCAAGACCAAGGAGGTCCGGGCATGGACGATCCATTCCGGGGATACCGCATCCCGGGCTGCAGGAACGATCCACTCAGATTTCGAGCGGGGCTTCATCAAGGCGGAGACGGTTTTCTGGGCCGACCTGGTGAAGCATGGATCCGTGTCTGCGGCGCGGGAGGTAGGGCTTTACCGCATCGAGGGGCGGGACTACGAGGTCAAGGACGGAGACGTGCTGCTGTTCCGGTTCGCCGTCTGATCCGGGGGAGGGGAGAATGCCTCAGGAGCGGAAAGATGAGGAATACGGCTACCAGAAGCTTGCCGGTTTTTTCACCCTGTTCCTGCTTCTGTCTGTTGTCGGCGGGCTGTTCCTGCTGGTGGCAGGACTGCCGCCCAGGCTGAGTGCGGGTTCCGTGGTGCTGGGAGTGGCATGGTTCGGGGCGCTGATCGTCGGGGTGGTTCAGATGGGCAAGATCAGCACCGGTTACAAATGCCCGCAGTGCGGGGCACGCCTGCCCCAACTGCCGGCAGAGAAGGCCACCGGTTATGAACACCGGTTTCTTTGCAAAGAGTGCGACGTGCTGTGGTTGACGGGTGTGCATGAGGGGGATGGTTGAGGTCTGCCTTTTCCGGGGAGATGGACTCTGGTCAATCGGGGATGTTGGGCAAGGTTTCACTTGAGTCAGGGTGGGGCTTGGGCACAATGCGCGGGTGTTCTGGGTGGTCAGATTATTGTGTATCCTGTTTGTGGCGGTGATGGCGGGTTGCGCCACAGCGCCACGTGCTGATTATGCGAGGTCGCCAGCGGATCCCGTGGTTGAATCACCCACCCCGGTTTTGAGCGAGACGGTGGTTTCAGCTGAAGCTATTCTGGCCCCCCCTCCTGAGCATGCCCCCATCACACCGGCAATACCTGTGCCTGCGGCACCGCCCGTCACCAATCCGCCTCCGGTTGTGACCCGGAACATGCCACCTGTGGCGGTGCCGATTGTTGAGGCCTGGGTGCCATTGGCGAAGTGGTGCGGGGCCAAAGGATTAAGCGGGTTGACGCGGCAAACCGGCACACCGCATCCGACCTACCAGATTCAGCTGCCGCAGGGGTTGCTCGTGCTGCATGTCGGGAGCCTGCACGCCACATTTAACGGTGTGCAGATCCGCCTCGGTTTTGCCCCGCAAATGATCGGCGGCCAGCCGTTTGTTCACTCGCTGGATCTGGCGAAGACGGTGGAGCCGCTGCAACACCTTTCTGACATCCCGGCGGGGTTTGGCGGGGCGGTCATCCTGCTGGATCCCGGTCATGGCGGGCCGGATGCCGGAGCGGCTTCGGTGCTGCGGGGCCATAGTGAAAAGGATTTTGCACTGGATTGGGCGTTGCGGTTGCGGAGCCTGCTGGTGGCGCAGGGATGGCAGGTGCATTTGACGCGCACGAATGATGTGGAGGTTCCTGTGGCGGTGCGGGCGCAGATGGCGGAGTCCCTGAGGGCCTCGCTGTTTGTGAGTTTGCATCTTAACTCCGCCGGGGTGAATCGCACCGAATCGGGTGTTGAAACCTATTGCCTGACCCCCGCCCGGATGCCTTCGAGTCTCACGCGGGGATATCCGGATGATCTCCGGGCAAGCTTCCCCAACAACCTGTTCGACGCGCAGAATCTGCAATTGGCGGTGCGGGTGCATCGCGCCCTGACCAGCATCCCCGGCACCACGGACCGTGGTGTGCGGCGTGCCCGCTTTCTGGGGGTGCTGCGGCCCCAGCAACGGCCTGCCATCCTCGTGGAGGGGGGCTACCTCAGCCAGCCTGCCGAGGCGCGGTTGATCGCCACAACAGCCCACCGGCAAAAGCTGGCAGAGGCAGTGGCCCGGGGCATAGGGACCCCCCGGCAGCAGATCGCTGAAATCCCACACTGAGACACAGGATCCGAATTTTTGAATGACCTCAACAACTTCCATTCCCTCCAACGACCGTCCGGTGCTTGTGACCGGCGGTGCCGGGTTCATCGGTTCCCATCTTGTGGAGCGCCTGTTGCGCGAGGGCAGGCGTGTGACCGTCGTGGATGACCTCTCCACGGGCTCACTCCAGAATCTGGAGCCGGTGCGGGGGAATCCCGGCCTCACTTTCATTGAATCCACAGTCTCGGCCTGTCCCGGGCTGGGGGAGATCATCGCCGGAGCGGGCTGCATCTATCATCTGGCGGCCGCAGTCGGGGTGGAACTGGTGGTGAACTCGCCGATCCATGTGCTGCAGACAAACCTGCGCGAGACGGAGATCCTGCTTGAAACAGCGGCCCCGCACGGCGTTCCGCTGCTGCTCACCTCCACCTCCGAGGTTTATGGCAAAAGCCAGAAGGAGGCCTTCAGCGAGGATGACGATCTCCTCATCGGCCCGCCCCACCAAAGCCGCTGGAGCTATGCCTGCAGCAAGTTGATGGATGAATTTCTCGCACTCGCCTTCGCCACCGAGAAGGGGATGCCGGTGACGATCGTGCGCCTGTTCAATACCGTCGGCCCCCGGCAGACCGGCCGCTACGGCATGGTCCTGCCCCGGTTCATCGCCGCCGCGCTGGCCGGACGGCCCCTGCAGGTCTATGGGGATGGGCTTCAATCCCGCTGCTTCTGCCATGTGGGTGATACTGTGGAAGCCCTCGTGCGGTTGCAGGGAAACCCCGCCTCCCGCGGCCGTGTGTTCAACATTGGCGGCACTGAGGAAATCACCATCCTGGATCTGGCCCGCGCCGTGGTCGCGATGCTTGATTCCCGTTCCGAGATCCAGTTCATCCCCTACAGCCAGGCCTATGCGCCGGGGTTTGATGACATGCGCCGCAGGAAGCCGGTGGTTGAGCGCCTTTTCGAATGCACCGGTTTCAAACCCCGGACGCCCCTTTCCGAGATCATCCGGCTCACAGCGGCAGCCGTGAAGCCCGCGTCGGGGGTGTGAGAGGAACTTTTTCCAGGCGGGTCCGCCCGTTTTTGAATTCAATTTTTGGACAATGCTTAATAGTTATGACACGACAACACGTTGATGAACGGAAGAATGCCTCGCGGGGACTGGTTTCCCGCCTACTGCCTGCAGCGCTGGTGATGGTAGCGCTCGCGGCGACCGGTGCCGGTGAAAGCGTGCCCGCATCGCCGGGCTTTTCCACCAACCACATGGATCTGGGGATCGCCCCGGGTGGTGACTTTTTCCACTACGCCGCAGGATCCTGGATTCGCAACAACCCGGTGCCGTCGGACAAGTCCCGCTGGACCGGGTTCATCCAGTTGCAGGAGCGGAACTGGTATTTCATCCGGCAGATTCTGGATGAAAGCGCGGCGAACACCACGGGCAGCCCCGCAGTTGTGCAGGTGGGGAATTTTTACCGTTCGGCCATGGATACGAACCGCCTTGAGCAGCTCAAGTTCAAGCCGCTTGAGGCAGACCTGAAGCGCATTGCCGATCTCAAGGAGGATGGCGGATTGGTGTCCCTGCTGGCAGACTTCCATATGCGTGGCATTTCCGCCTGTTTCCATGCCCATGTGGGGGCGGATGCCCGGAAGAGTGATGTTTATGCGCTGCATCTGGGGCAGGGGGGATTGGGACTGCCGGACCGGGACTACTACCTGGATGAGAAGTTTGCAAAGCAGCTCAAGGCCTACCAGGAGCACATCGTGAAAATGTTGCAACTTGCCGGGACCCCGGCCGGGCAGGCGGCCACGGAGGCTGCAGCAGTGGTGGATATTGAATCCACATTCGCGAGGGCATCCAAGACCCGGACCGAGCTTCGGGATCCGGTTGCCAACTACAACAAGTTCCCCGTCAGCCAGCTCACCTCCGGGCAGGCGGATCACCCGCTTGCAGCCTACCTGAAGGCCATCGGCGCGGATGGGGTGCGCGATGTCATCATCGGTCAGCCGGAATTCTTCCAGACCCTGCATGGGCAGATGCAGGACCGGCCGATGACCGAGTGGAAGGCCTATCTGAAGTGGCACCTCATCAGTGCCGCCGCCCCCTGCCTGCATGCGGCAGCGGAGCAGGAGTCGTTCGCGTTTTTTGGCAGGCTGCTCAGGGATCAGCAGGAGCAGGAACCGCGCTGGCAGCGGGCCGCCCGCTTTGTGGATGGCTCTATTGGAGAGGCCCTTGGGAAGCTATATGTGGAGCGGCATTTTCCGCCCCAGGCCCGCCAGCGGATGGAGGAACTGGTGGGGAACATCAAGGCCGTCTTCCGCGACCGCCTCACAAAGCTGGATTGGATGACCGAGGCCACCCGCGCAAAGGCGCTGGTGAAGTTTGACCGCTTCACCCAGAAAATCGGGCACCCCGCCGTCTTCCGTGACTACTCCTCCGTGGTGGTCCGGGCGGATGACCTTCTTGGGAATGTGCAGCGGGCGAACGTCTTTGAGACGCGCCGCGAGATGGCCCGCATCGGCAAGCCGGTGGACCGGGCCGAATGGCACATGACGCCCCAGACGGTGAACGCCTATTTCAACGGATCCCAGAACGAGATCGTTTTCCCGGCGGGCATCCTGCAGCCCCCGTTCTTCGATCCCGCGCTCGATGATGCTGTGAACTACGGTGCCATCGGGGTCGTCATCGGGCACGAGATCACCCATGGTTACGATGATCAGGGGAGGAAGTTTGATGCCAACGGCAACCTCAACGACTGGTGGCAGGAGGAGGACCGCACCGCCTTCGACCAGCGGGCGGCCAGGGTCGTGACCCAGTATGACGCCTACGAGGCTCTGCCCGGTCTGCATCTCAACGGCAAGCTCACACTCGGGGAGAACATTGCCGATCTCGGCGGCACAACCATCGCCTACGAGGCCCTTCAGCGCGCGCTCGCCAAAAACCCGGAAGGCCGCAAAAAGATTGATGGGCTCACGCCGGAGCAACGGTTCTTTGTATCCCTCTCCCAGATGTGGCGGATCAACTGCCGCGAGGCGGAGATCCGCCGCCTCGTCACTGTGGATCCCCACAGCCCAGGCCAGTTCCGGGCCATCGGTGCCCATGTGAACATGGCGGAGTTTTTCCAGACCTTCGGCATAAAGGAGGGGGACAAAATGTGGCGTGCCCCCGGGGACCGGGCCAGAATCTGGTAGTAGTAGCCCCCCCGGCCCGAAACCGGGGGGTATGTTTCGCCAGGCCGGATCCGGTTGCGATTTTGTTGCGGAACTTTTTCGATTGGCAACCCCCGGTTGCCGCTGTATGTTGAACTGAATGCCGCCGCCGTTGGTGGCATCTGTTCAGCCAGGACTGCTGGTCCTCAGCAGGTCAGTGCCAATGTAGCTCAGTGGTAGAGCAACGGTTTCGTAAACCGTAGGTCGGTGGTTCGATCCCACTCATTGGCTCCACTTCATAAACACCTCAAAATCAATGACTTACATTGTGTTTTTTGGGCTGGATATTTACAATTAGCTCTTGACCGCGTGACGTTTACGTGACACATTTGCCAACGTCTATGACGCTAAAAAAGGCAAAGAACGGACGCAGACCACCCTGGCCAGCGGTGTATGAACGTGTCCATAAGAGTGGAAATGTCAGCTATGTCGTCGATCTCGGCCAGATCAACGGGCGTAGGGATCGAACATCCTTTCGAACCAAGTACGAGGCAAATGCGTTCGCGGAGCAAAAGAGGACCGAAAAAGCCAATCACGGAGCCTCCGCGCTAGCCATTTCCCAGGAGATAAAGATGGATGCCGTCAAGGCACATGCCATCCTATCCCCCCATTCCGTGACTCTTCACGAGGCGGCCCAATACTACCTCAACCACGTCATCGCTTACCGGAACAGTCCCCTGATCAGCGAAATCGTGGAGAGGATGCTGATGGAATCGGAAAGGAACGACCGCCGGGACCGGACTGTTCAGGACCTGAAGTGCCGCTTGAACGTCTTCTCCGAACACTTTTCAGGCCGAAGGTTGAGTGACCTGACCGTAGAGGAGATTGAGGGATGGATCTACGAGGATGACGAATGGTCGGGTCGAAGCCGGATCAACTACCTGACGAAGGTCTCCCAGATCTTCAATTACGCCATCAAGCACGGCTGGGTGGAGTCGAACCTGGCCGAGCGCATTGACCGTCCAAGCGTCGAAGACTCTGACCCTGAGATCTTCAAGGTCGAACAGGCTGAGCAGCTTCTCAGGAATGCGGGTGACCACGGGTTGCTGCCCTACATCTCCCTGGGGCTATTCGCTGGACTGCGATCGGCAGAG
>CAIWMU010000190.1 GCA_903913865.1 uncultured Verrucomicrobia subdivision 3 bacterium | reverse complement strand
GTCGGATTGCTGAACGGGGACACGGCAGCCAACCTGGGCGGCACCCTGAGCGTGACCACCCCGGCGACACCCTCCAGTGTGGTTGGGACCTATGGGATCACCGCCAGCGGGCAGACCTCAACGAACTATGACATCAGCTACACCGGTGGGACCCTGACAGTGACGAAGGGAACCATCACAGTGATTGCGGACAACCTGAGCAAGACCTACGGTGCGGCGAACCCGACCCTGACAGGGGTTGTGACAGGAGTGGCGCCCGGGGATAACATCACGGCGTTCTACGCGACGACAGCGGTCCTCAACAGTCCTGCCGGGACCTATGACATTGTGCTGAGGCTGGTGGACCCGTCTGCGAAGGCAGGCAACTACACGGTGACCCTGAACAACGGGACACTGATGGTCACCAAGGCCACCCTCACCGCCTCGGCCGACAACAAGAGCCGCAACTACGGTTCGCTCAACCCGCACCTGACCCTGCGCTACAGTGGGTTTGTGAACGGGGAGGATAGTTCGGTGCTGACCAGCGTGGCAACGGTGCAGACCGCCGCCACAACCACAAGCCCTGTTGGGACGTATGACATCACGGTGACCGGTGGCAGCGCCGCCAACTACGACGTCACCCGGACGAGCGGGATACTGACCATCACCAAGGCGGCGATCACTGTGACAGTGGACAACAAGAGCCGCAGTTACGGGACGGCGAATCCGACCTTGACCGGGACCCTGAGTGGGGTGCTGAACGGGGACAACATCACGGCGTTCTACGCCACGACAGCCGCCATCAACAGCCCTGCCGGGACGTATGACATTGTGGTGAGGCTGGTGGATCCGCGCGTGAAACTTGGGAACTACACCACGAGCCTCACCAACGGGACCTTGACGGTGACGGGGGATGACGCACCGGTTGTGGGGTTGACCACCTATGAGTGGCTCTACACGGTTGGAACGGCCCCGGCCCTGGTGGACACGAATGCCACAGTGACCGATGGCGGCAGCCTGAACTTCGACGGTGGCACACTGAGGGTCTGGTTGAGCGTGAACGGCAACGCGCTGGACACGCTCTCCTACCTGATTGAAGGAGAGATCGGCCAGGACGGGACCGGGGTGACCTACGGAGGCGCTCTGATTGCAACCGTGGCCGGTGGCACAGGCACGACCCCGCTGGTGTTCAGCCTGAACACGAACGCGACCCCGGCAGCCGTGCAGGCCCTGCTGCGGTCCGTGACGATTGAGACCGATGACGAGAGCACCAACAGCAAGACCATCCGGGTCGTGGTTGCAGACGGTGACGGTGGGATCAGCGCCCCGGTGACGAAGGTGCTGGCCCTGAACCGTCCGCCTGTGGCCGGTCCGGACACCTACAGCGTGGCGGTAAACGGGACCTTGACCAACACGATCGCCTCGGTGATCTCCAACGACACGGATGCCGACGGGGACACAGTGGTGCTGGAAAGCTTCAGTGGAGTCTCCGCCAATGGTGGACGGATCATTCAGGAAGGGACGAACCTGATCTACCGCGCGCCGGTTGGATATCGCGGGGCGGACCTGTTCGCCTACCTGATTGCCGATGGCCGTGGAGGCGAGGCGGTCGGGGTGATGACGATCAACGTCGGTCTCTCGGGCACATTGACCCTGAACAACTCGGTGGACGGCATGATGGTCCACCTGGTGGGCGAGGCAGGGAAGGCCTACCGGATCGAAGCAACGGGCAACATGTTCCAATGGAGCGTGGTGGGCCAGGCGGTTGCGAACCCGGACGGCACCATTGAAGTCCTCGACACCCATGCCAAGGGCATGCCGCAGCGGTTCTACCGCGCGGTGGAGGAGTAACAGAATCTCCAACCCTGCTTAGGAGGGGGGTTGGCAGCAAAACAAAACACCTGGGCCGGAAGTAGCGAGTGCTGCTTCCGGCCTTTTTGTCGTTGGAGATCTGTAGTTCGCTCAATCAAGTGCAGCAGTGGGGAAGGGCAGGGGGTCGATTACACCCACGGCCAGACTGCTCTGTTAAACTCATCGATGAGGGTTGTTGGCTTGGAGTTGCCAGGAGGTTCGTGGGCAAACCGATTCTGCCAGGCGTAGAGCAGGCTGGGACTGATCCCCAGTTCGTGCGCAACCCGACGCTACGCTGCGATAACTGTAAGAGTATCCCGGAACACTGTCCGATTTGGATTGGAGCAGGTGTCCGATTCCATCAGAATCCGCAGTCTGTGAGAAAAAGCTTGCCGTCCGCCCACGGACGGCATTGTATGGGCGAACCAATAAGCGCGACCGGAAACTAATTTCCCGTCAGTTTATTTGTCAGAGAAAAATTAACTCCTATGAAATCTATGCGAAAATCCAAAACCTGGCTGGCGAGTGCTTGCTCGTTGTTGCTGTTGGGTTCAAGCGCAGTGACCCAGGCGCAAACCACCAACTTTCTCGTTGATCAATTCGACACTGACAACTCCGCCCGGTTTGGTAACCTTGGTTGGGGAACGGCTATCCCTTCGCTGTCCTGGGATGGCACGCTGAACAAGACCACCACGCTGGGACCCAACACCGCCGGGTCCGGATCACTGAAATGGGACATTGATTGGTCGGCCAACCCGCCCAACGACCAGGTGGTCGTGGTGCGTACTTTTCCGAATAACGCGGTGCTGAACCTGGTGAATTATACCAATATCAGCTTCGACATTCGCTTTGACCCGGCGGCCGCCACCGATGGCAAAGGCAGCTTCGGCGGCGTGGAGGTGGATTGGACGCCGCAAGCCGACGGTTGGCTGTCCACCTACCAAGGAAAGGCGGTCCTTTACACCACGAACAGCGGCTGGGTGCATGTGGAAATTCCCTTCGATGCCGCGAGCAATCCCAATCTCCAAGCCGTTACCCAGATCGGTTTCAAGATCCAGCAAAGCGGGACGGGCAGCGCGCTGACGGGTATCAGCACCTTCTGGCTCGATAACATCATCCTACACGCCCGGGCCGCCGTGATTCCGCCGCCCGTGCTCGCTCTGGCGCCGGTAACCACTCCGCCGGGCCTGATGGTGGTGGCACCGGGTGGCGGCAACACCTATCGCCGCTCCATGATCCGCACGTTGGATTCGGCTCTCGGTTCCCCTTATTACTCATGGGTTGGGCAAGGCAACACCCCGGTCACGTATTCCCTGACCATCGCCAGTTACCCCAAGACCAGTTACTACTTCCAATCTCAAATCTTCCTGGTGCCGAACGGTGGGAATGACACATCGATTGATTACGTCGCCCCCACCGTGATCGCGCTGGATATTCGGAACCAGCCTGATGGCACCGCCACCGCCGCGTTCCGGTACAAGACCGACCATGCGTACGCCAATGCGTCGGATTACCAGCCGGCACTAATAGTCTGCTCCAATGGGGTGCTCGGAACCTGGAGCATGACATTCCTCAACGATACGAATGTCAGCGTCAAAGCCCCGAACGGCGCCACGACCAATTTTGTGCTCCCGGAAGCCGCCGCGTTGGCGTTCTATAATCCGTTGAGCGTATATTTTGGGAACATGCAGAATGGTGCCGGCAACGCCGGGCAGCAGGCCACTTACTCACGCGTGCAGGTAAAAGGAGTTGCCATCTCGCCGGAGATTGATGAAACCTTCGCCGGACCTGACCTGAATCCAGACGCGCTGAACCCGCTATGGCGGGTGGTGTGTGACGTTCCCAGCTCTGTCTTCATCGTGCGTCCCGACCATAAGTACTGGGTCAGCTGGTCCATCCCGGACTCCGGTTTTAGCCTGCGGTCCAGTCCGAACCTGGCAACCGGCAGTTGGGTGGATCCGGGACTTACCAATGTAGTGAACACGACTTTGGGGAACCGGCTGCTCATACCGCAGAGTAGTCTGCCCTCGGCGCATTCCGGATACTTCCGCATGGTGAAACCCGGGCCGTGAAGTCTCCCTTGCCAGTAAGAACCTGGAACTTCCCGATTCTCAGGTCCGTTTCCGGCATGAATTGATTGATTGCCACCGCCAGGCAGCCGGCTCACTATAGGCTGGTTGCACCGGGCCACCGGCTTCGCCGCCTTTCACTGATGCTTACAGCCTCACGACCCCGACGCTGGTCTCCGGGACAGCTTGCCGCCCCCTGGCTAATCGTCCTGCTGGCGCAAGTATTTGCGCCCGCACTGTTCGCCCAGTCCGGTCTGCGCATAGCAACTTCCGGCACTGCCCAGCCATGGTGCCGCATGGAGTTTCAGGTTTTCGGCCTGCCTGCCGTGACCAATCCCTTTGACCCGCAGGTGATTCGCGCAGACGCGACTTTCACCGCGCCTTCCGGAAATCGCCTGACCGTGCCGGCCTATTGGCATCAGGTCTTTGCCCGCAGTCTCGCCGGCAGTAGTGAAACCCTCACCCGCCAGGGTGCTCCTGAGTGGCGCGTTCGTTATGCGCCCCCGGAACCAGGATCCTATGTGCTGGAATTGACGGTCTCCACCAATGGCCAGGTTTTTGGATCCACAACCACCAATTTTATCGTCACCGGCAGCGTGCCCTCGTCCGGTGCCGGGTATGTGCGTGTCGCCGCCAAGCGGCAATACCTTGAGACGGCGGACGGACAACCGCTGCGGCTGCGCGGGGCCGCCGTATGCTGGCCCGGAACGCGAGGCACCTTTGATTACGATGACTGGTTCGCTGCCATGCAGGCGGCGGGTGAGAACTATGCCCGGCTCTGGATGAGTCCCTGGTTTTTCGGGATTGAAACGCAACCCGGCTCCTTGACGGGCTATCAGCTTGATCGTGCCTGGCAGCTTGACTACGTCCTGGCGCTGGCGGAGCAACGGGGGATTTATCTGGAACTGTGCCTGGATTACCACGGCATGTTTGCGGTCACCCCGGATTACTGGGGCGGGAATAACTACTGGAACATCAATCCCTACTCCGTGACCAATGGTGGGCCCTGCCTTAATCAAAACGGCTTCTTTACCAATGCCGTGGCGAAAACGGCTTACCAAAAGCGGCTCCGTTACCTGGTGGCGCGCTACGGCTACAGCCCGAACCTCCTCGCCTGGCAGTTCTTCAACGAACTGGACAATGTATATTCCCTGCTGAATGCAACCGATGTGGTTAACTGGCATGTGACCATGGGTAACTGGCTGAAGAGCAATGACCCCTTTGGCCATTTGCGCACCACGAGCTTCACTTACGCGGATCAGCACCCGGAAATCTGGAGCCTGCCGCAAATGGATTTCGCCTGTGTTCATTCTTACGGGCAATCCAGTCCCGCGACCACCCTGAACCGCACGGCGCAATCGTTCTTGAAACAATTTGGGAAGCCGGTGCTCATTGATGAGTATGGCACCAGTTGGCGCGGCTGGGACCGTGCCAGTGACCCTTATTTGCGGGGCTTGCGTCAGGGTGTCTGGGGCGGGGCCCTGGGTGGCTCCATGGGCACCGCCATGCCTTGGTGGTGGGAGAACATCCATAGTGAAAATGTGTATCCCGTGTATGAAAGTCTGGGCAAGGTGCTCAACCGCACGGGCTGGGGAATTGGCTCCTGGACGAATATAGGCTTCAATTATTCCGCCAGCCCACCCTTCACCCTCGGGGAGCCGTTGGCTGGCGGCATTCCCTTCACAATTACCCTCCCATTGGATAATAACTGGGGCGGTGCGTTGAGCGGCCAACTGGCCGTCCCCAACGCAGCGGCGGCGACTGACTCCGTGCGCACCCTCAATAGTTTCTTCCACGGCACCTCCCATGCCGACTTAAGGCTGCCCTTCCGCCTGTTGGCCTGTTTCACCAACAACGCCCGGATGGTGCTGCACCTGAATTCGGTCTCCTGGGGCGCGGTGCTTTCGGTCAGATCCGACGGCACCGAGTTATACCGGACGAATCTGGCTAACCTGGATGGTCTTTATGCGGTGAACAACGAATACAATTGTGACCTCCCGGTAAGTCTGCCGGCCGGCCAACATGTGATCGAAGTCCTCAATGCAGGCACGGATTGGTTCTATTTAGATTGGGTGCGGCTCCAAGGAGTGCTGCCTGCGAGCTACCGCGATAACTGGCAGCCCCCGCCACAGCCCATCGGCTTGCTCGGGTCGCATGAGTCGCTGATCTACGTAGTGGCACCGGGGGCGGTGTTTCCGGAGGGTGCCACGAATGCCAGCCTGCCCTTGCAGCAGGGCCGCACCGTGACTTTGACCAATTGGATGGCGGGCAGATACTTCGCCGAGTGGTACGATCCCGCCTCGGGAACCAAACGAGGCGAAACAGCTGCGACAACGACCAACACGCTTCTGACGATCGGCCTGCCCGCCTTTTCCGCGGATATCGTCGGTCTCTTGTTTCCTCAACCCCGGCTGTCCGCTCTGTCCCCTAACGCAACCAACTTGTTTCGTGTGCGCCTTGATTCCGAAACCGGTGGCTCATACGACCTCGAACAATCGCTCGATCTGGCCGCCTGGAGTTCGCTCATAACCATCACCAACCTACGAGGAGTTTTGGACATAACACCAGTCCCTCCCCCAACCGGCCCACAGAGATTCTTCCGAGCGCGCCGCAGCCATTGATTGGCCCCGGCTGCATCGCGCGGCGACGATTGAATCCAGCCAAGATCTTCGGGGCTTCCGACGGGTTCGTTCCTAAACGGAATGGCATAAGTCTTTGCGCCTGCCAACTGACAGCACACAGAGACGTTTGAGTGTTGCGTTGGGTGGTCCATCTGACGAATATTCCTTCCACACCAACACTTTTTATGGCCTTAAAAGAGTTCACTTGCGCATAGCACGTCCAAATCATCAATCTATCCGTCATCATTACCCATCAATGAATCACGAAGCGGCAATAGCGATCTTTGCGAAAGTCCAAACAAAGGAACTTCGACTCAGGTTCGACGTTATTCTTTGCGCCGTCCGGTATGCCCGCCTGAGAACCGATTGGCGCCTCGCTCCCCTCAACGAGCGCAGGGTGATGGATGCCGGTCGTAGGGCCGCCCACAACGCCCGCATTGGGGCCATCAACATTCTTTCAGGGGCAAGGGTCCATGCCGGGGAGAACACCACTTGGCGGAAAGATTTCGGCGATGACCGGCAGGAGATCGGCGCCTGCGCCTGCCATGTCCATGCTCATCTTGGAATCGAGGCAAGATGAGTCAACAACCGGCCGGGATCGTATTTGGCACCCTGCTCCGAAGGGCAGGTAAGATGCAACTTGCGGAGCCGTCCCAAGGCGCGCCGGAGAAGCGGTTCCTGACCTGGTGGATGAGCCAGCACATGACGGAGCGGCAGTGCGTGAAAAAGCGGCTGGCAACAGGGGATAAGTCAAGGGGCACACAAGGCAGCTGCGGACTGGGATGTTGTCTGGAGCTCGGCTTGGAGAGGCGTAAGGAGCGTTTGAAAGGAACTTCTGAACGGAGCCGAACATCAGAGTTGTCATTCAGAATTCCCGGACCGTCCCATTTTGGCGCGTCTGACTTTGTGCCGAGCCCAGATGTTCAAACCGGCCTGCGGGCGCCAATGAAAGCGTTCAAGGAAGCCCGCACATGGCGATCATGACCCGACAGGACTCAAACACGACAACCTTGAGGGATATACCGGGTGCCCGAACCGCAAGGGTTGTGTGTCATTCCCTCAGACGTCGACTGCTCACCTTGCTGGCTGTTTCCATGGTGGTTGGGACTGGTTGGTTATTCTGGCCTGCGCGGCCAAATCTGGCCGGCTTTGATCCTGGTTCCATGGCGCAACTGGAAACAGCCATGTGGCGTGACTATTACGGCCAGCGATGGTTGTCATTGATCGGGCATGCGTGTCGGGTTTCGCATCAACAATACGGCTTTTCGCGCTGGGACAGTCTGCGGCTGGCCTGGCACGCGG
>CAIWMU010000189.1 GCA_903913865.1 uncultured Verrucomicrobia subdivision 3 bacterium | reverse complement strand
GTTCGCCCAACGTCCAACCCATCAGCCACGCTTTGCAACGTCATCATTCCCCGGCCCCCATTCCTTAAAGGCTCTTCTCCATTTTTCACACATCAACCACACCAGCCAATTGAAAATCACCAGAAGATTCCGGAAGAACCTGGGAATTACCAGTTTCCCCCATTGACCGGCGGTCCGGAGCCCGGCGGAAGGCGAGCACCAGTTCGCCGTCCGGCCGCTGAATCACCGAAGGGAACGCACAATAAAAGAGTGGATCCTCGTAAACCACCAGATCCTTGATCTTCCGCAGTCCTGAAGCTGGGTTGCCGCTGGAAAGAGCGGCGGACGGGACGAGGGCGACCGACAGCCAAATGACAAATACGAGGGTGCGCATCCCCATTGAATGCCTGCGGTTCGGTCCCCGGGCAAGAAAAACCAGTTCATGCCCGTGAATCTGGATGAACTCAAGGTGCTTCCTCCCCGCACTTCCGACAGCCTTCCAAGCCGGGGTTGGGCACTATGACCTGCCCAACCATCCGTCAACGAAGATCCTTAATGCATCTCGATATCGCAGGTGCCGAGGCCCTTGCGGTAATAGTTGAACTGAACGTTCGGGTGATCTGCCAGGAGGGACATCGGCACGGCTGCATCCGGCAGCTTCTTGCCGATCATGAGGCAGGTCAAGCGTTGGCCAAACGGATTGTCGTGCATGCCCGCCTGCCAGATGGAGACCTTTTCAGCCTTCCAGGTCTCAGCAGGCCCAACCGAAATGGCTTGGGTGGGGACGAGGGAGATATTCCCGCCACCGGAGGTGCGGGCATTTTGGGCGATGGTCAACGGGTGGAGGTCCACAACGCGGGTCCCCAACTTGCGATATTCGGACGGCGGCGGAGGCGCATCCTTGTATTTGCCTGCGCGCTTGGGAGGGTCGTTGAAGGCCCAGTGCTTCACATCCCCCTGCCCTCCCTGCATGACGGCGCACCGGACCCCGGCATTCCAGGATTTGACGTAGGAGGCGATGTCCGCCTTCGGGAAGTGCAGGTTGGCATCCGGCATCACAAGGTCCTTGCGGATCCTGCCAAAGCACATCTCACGATCCGCCTTTTCGAAGGAGAGCGGGTGTGTCACCGGAGTCTCCCGACCATCCAGAAACCACTCATCCATCCCCCAGAAATGGGCCGATTTGATGTTCAAGCCGAGGTCGTTTACAACCCGCGCCACCAGTGGCAATTGTTCCGTGGGACCGATGGGACCACAGATGCCGACGGGGTTGTCCGGCGTCGATTGTCTCCACGCCGTGATATATTCAAGAGCTTCCGCGAGATAGAAATCTTCCAACGAATCATACATCACCACCTTGAACCCGGGTCTGGAAAGGCCCTCCATCTTTTTGGGGGTCAGGGCGGCGGCATCCCGGATGATCTCCGCATCAAGGGTCGTATAGTCCCACCAACCGGGGGCAATTGAACTGATTTTGCGTGCCATAAATTTACATTCCTTTTTTAAGAGCAGCCTCGTAGGCCTTGTTGACAATGTGGTCTGCGCCGAGATCCCGGGCCAATGGGTCGGCATCCGCGCCGCAGAATCCAAGGTGCAGGTGCCTCCTCCAACCCTCGGCATACTTGAATTTTTTCGACATCCGCCCCAATTCAGAGGAGGAATCCTCCAGTGCCTGCAGGAACGAATTCAATTTCTGGCTGACGTCGAGCCAGCCCTGCTGGCTCTTGTGCGCCGAGAGGGCCTCGAACTTTTGCTGCTGAACCGGAGCAGTGTTGACGAATGAACCGGGGATAATCCCCCGCCGCAGCCCATCACACAACCCATGCGGCATGGCGTGGTAGATGGTGACCTCGCCATCGGCGGGCTTCCGGGATGGGACAGTCTGGAAGTTGGGCATCCCGCGTGTGAAGGCGGCGGTCACCGCCAGACGGCAGGTGGCCATGTGGTCCTCCATATAATCCTGGGGAGAATGGGTGAGCACGATGGTGGGACGAACCGCACGGATCACTGAGGCGACCTTGCGCAACAACTCCACGGAATAGACGATCTCCAGGTCGCTGCAGAGGCTGTCATGAAAAGTCGCGCCCAGAATCCGGGCACCTTCACGCGCCTCCGCGTTGCGGATTTTTTTGGCCTGCGCCCGGGAATACTCCACCGATCCGCAATTGCCATTTGCGACGGTGAGATAATGGATTTCGTAGCCGGCCCGCTTGAGCATCAGGAGGGTGCCGGCCATGTAAAACTCAATGTCATCCGGGTGTGCACCGATGGCAATTGCCGATTTTTGGTTCATGCCTTTTTCAATTCCGAAATCTTCACAGGACGGCCCAATTGCGCCGAAAGGTCGGCCGCAAAAACAGCCTCATGGCTCTTAACAGCATCGTCCAGACTGGTCAGGGGCATGGTCTTTTTCTTTGCGAGCGCCTTGAAAAACGCCTCGAACTGGGTGGTGTAGGGATGGTCTGACACATCCCCTGAATCCAGCATCTTCATGTCCAAAGTTGTCCAGGCGGCCTTGTCTGTCCCTTTGGGATTCGACTGGAACTTGTTGTCGAGCAGGCTTCCCTTGCTGCCCACAAGATGGGTGTGGAAATAGTAGGGTTGGAGGCAATCGATGCTGGATGTGCATTTGCCGACCGACCCGTTCTTGAACTTCACAATGGAGACGCTGGTTGTCGGATATTCGTAGGGGGCAAAAATCCGGCTGCTCGATTTTGTGTCGTAACTGGTCACCTCGACCACATCATCATCCATGCAAAGCAGAAGCGCGTCCATGGCGTGGCAACCCGCTTCGAGCAGCGAGCTTCCCCCTGCGTCCTTCCGCTTGCACCAACGGAATTGCGCATACCACGGCCCGATCCCGTGGTAATAATCGACCTCCCCGTAGTGGAGTTTGCCCAACACCCCCCTGTCGATGACATCCTTGGTGGTGAGGAACTGACTGGAGTAACGGCATTCGAAGCAGACACAGGTCTTTATCTTCGCCTTCTCCACGGCTTTCTGCATGAGCCTCAGATCCTTCAGGGAGAGAGCCAGAGGCTTTTCAATGATCAAATGCTTTCCAGCCTTGGCCACCTTCACTGTTTGCTCAAGGTGCTGGTAAGGAAATCCGCAGAGGCTTATGACGTGAATATCCGGGTTGGCCAGCATCTCATCGAAATCGCGATAAACCTGGATGGAACCTCCATGTTTGGCGGAAAGCTCCGAAGCATCCAGCGGTCGCGAGGAGCAGACCGCTGTGACCTGGGCCAGGGAGGATGCGTTGATCGCTGGAATGTGGGCGGAGGCAACCCATCCATAGCCCACTATGCCGACATTGAATTTTTTCACGGGGTTCATAAATGACATGTATCGCGGGTTCGGATCAAGAAATTTGAGACGGAAAACTGTATTTGAAGAGGCACCAATGACACCGCTCCCGATGTGAAAGCCGTGTCTGGCTGACAGAATCGCCTGAGTGGTGGATTTGCATGACCCATTTCTATCGATCCGCATCAGGAATCGCAAGCCACAACGGTGAACCCTGGGCTTCCAACAGAGGAACTGCCCCTCACCGTTGCCCCCCTGAATCAAGCAGACCCGCAGCGGTGGATCTGCAAGAAAGCATGGAAGGCTGGCCGCTACTTTTCTGTGAACAATTCCATCAAACCCTTTGGCGGCTCGAACCGGCGCTGCGCCGCACTCCGAAACTCCTGCTGGAGCTTCGTCTGCGCCCAGACACACAGGACAGAATTGGTGATCAAGCCGGACAGAAACCAGAGGGCCATCACGGTTTGCCACCCGTCACCGCCCCCGGAGTTGCCAACCACCATCATCATGGTGACCATCAGAACCACGCCCCACGATGGCAGAAAGACCAATGCAACGCTGTTGGAAGCGGCCCTGTTTGGATGCCGCGAAGTCACCCCCCTCCAAAGGCTTACCCAGAACAACGCCACGAGGTCAAAGGCCGTCATCAACAGCATGCCACTCCAGCAACAGATCCAGGCCATGCGCTCTGATCCATAGTCCACCTCCTTGAGGGTGGCCCTGAATAACAGGAGCTGGACGATAAAGCTGACAGCCAACGGCCAGGCAAACATCCTCCTCAACGAGAGGAACTGCCCGGTTATGATCTCATTCACAGTCAATGGGGTGGATAGCAGCAACTCCAGAGCACCACTATGATGATCCTCCGCCAATTGCCGACAGGTCTCCGCCGAAAACCAGATCCGGAACAGCAGATTCAAAACAATGCCAGTGGTAAAGTAGATGCCTGGGTTCAGCCAATCCTCCTTGAACTCGTGCCAGCCCCATACCCAGATGCATGCGAGCAGGACGAGGACCAGCCACGGCATCCAGAGCCTCCACCGCTGCCGGGATGACAGCCAAAAGTAGGCATTTCGATCCAGCAATCCCCTCCGGAACCCGACGCTTCCCGCCCCCGTCCCGCGCAACCAATTCAGCACGCGGCTTCGTAAACCCTCCGCTGCCCCGCCCGAGGGACGATCCTGCCAGGTCCTGGGCAGAATCATGGCAGCAAGTGCCAGCCAGATCCATGCCATGGCCTGCATCGAGCCGAGTGCGCCCCAGAAATGCCAAGGATACCGGCTGTAGAGGGTATCAAACCCAGCCGCAAATGCGAAAGCCGGGCTCAGTATGAAGCCCCAGGGAATCCCGATGCCCGTCGTCCCGCTGGAATGGAAAAAATGGGAATCCAGAAGCGGCATCCCCACTGCAACAGCGAGAAGCAGCAGGAGGGTGCCCCACGCCGCCGATTGAGGAGACCTCGCAATCGCCGAGATGAGCATGCCCGCTGAAAGGGAGAAGAAAAGCGTGTCCATGGCAACCAGGGACATGCGTCCAAATTCACCGAAAGTCACCCCTCCCATCAGGAGGGGCAGCGCAAGCACTGGAACAATCGCCAGAACACCGTAAAACGCATCAACCGAACTGGCGACAAGCTTCCCGAGAATCACATCATGGCCTCGCAAATTTGTCAAAAACAGGAGACCCAGTGTTCCCTCCCGACGTTCGACACTGAGGCAGTCTGCGGTAAAACGGATTCCAGCCAGAGAGCAGTAGAGGGTCATCATCCCAGACATGACACCAAAGAGCACTTTGGCCGCTTCCTGGGGAAAAGATCCAGATAGCATCGCCAGAATCCAGGCACTGATCAGAATCCCAGCGAGGGCAAACAGGAACCTCGTCCAATGGGTGGCTTTCCGCCGGGCAGCGACCGCCAGTTCACGGCTGACTATGGGCAGGAACGTCATCTTTAGCCTATTGTGTTTCTCCCCGGGTCAGGCGCATGAACACCTCCTCCAACCCCAGCGCGTCCTCCTCCAGTGAGACCAGCCGGGCACCACCCCTCACTAGCGTCTCAGCCACCACACTGCCGTCCAGATCAGGAGATGCCAGAGTGATCTTCAAAACCCCATTCTCCTCCCGGACAACCCCGACACGCGGGTCCGCCTGCAGAAGTTCCACGGCAATCTGAATGTCCCCATTGACTCGAGCGCGGAAGGATTTGCCCGGGGCGGTCTGGTCCTGAACTCCCTGGACAGGCCCGCAATATATCAAGCCACCCTTTTCAATGATGGCAACCCGATTGCAGAGGGTCTGAAGTTCGCTCAGGATGTGGGAGGAGATGATGATCGTTTTCCCCATTCTCTGCAATTCCTGCAAAATCGCCATCAGTTCAATCCGTGCCCTCGGATCAAGCCCGCTGGCAGGCTCATCCAGCAAAAGCAGCTGCGGATCATGGACCAGCACCCTCGCCAACCCCAACCGCTGCTGCATGCCACGGCTCAGGGCTCCAATCAACGCCCCCCGCTTCTCCCCGAGGCCGACAAGTTCGAGCACGTCCGAGACTGCCTTATCCCTCTGGGACCCGGGAATCCGATGGCAGGCAGCAAAAAAGTCGAGGTATTCCGTCACCTCCATGTCCTTGTAAACCCCGAAAAAGTCCGGCATGTAGCCGATCACAGACCTGACGGCATCCGCATCGTCAACGATATCATGCCCGAAAATCTTTGCCCCGCCGGAGGAGGGGGACAAAAAGGTCGCGAGAATTCGCAACGTGGTGGTCTTGCCGGCACCGTTGGAACCAATGAACCCGAACAGATCCCCCTGATTGACCGTCAAATTCAAGCCTTGCAGGGCTGCATTCCCACCGAACATCCGAGAAAGCCCGCTGGTTTGCACGGCAGCAACTGGTTCTGGAATTGATCCGCTCATAAATAATATAGGGCCTGCATCATTTCGAAACCACCGTCGAAGGCCTCTCCGTTGTGCCCACCTCTGCAAGGGTGATGAATTCCCGCCAGAGGGTGTTCCGACGAATCCGGGGCGGAACCACCTGCAGCATCCCGGGTGAAGGGGCGTAATCAGGTTCCCAACAGAAGATGACTGCACCACCCCGCCGGATGAACGGGGTCAATTCCAACGTCGCGGGCTGCTGGAAGGATCCCGAAGACCCGCTCTTCGTGGAATGCTCCAGAAAGGAGGCCGCAATTGCCAGTGAATCCGGCCCGTTTGAAAGGTTGCTGTTCTGCTGACCAAAGGCCCTCATACGATAACTGGTGGCCTGATTGAAATCCTGACTGGCCCGCTCCACAAAATCACCCAGTGTGCCCCCCTTCCCCGCGATCAGATTCACCGTCCGCTTTTCATGAGGCCCCAGTTGGCCCAACTCATGAATGGAATCACCAACAGCGAGAGCAACCCGCGAAAGCACTCGCCCCGTCCGGTTTTCAACCTCCCCCTCCCACCCCTGTTTATTGCGCCGAAGCTGGGTTCCTGTCGCGGACGGCATCTGCGCATACCAATCCGCCACAAGCAACCTGCTCGACCAGACGGGCACGGGGACATCGGCTCTGAAGCCGCCGCCGGTCTGCGAGATCGTCCCGGCATCCGCACCAGCATGCCCCCCCCACGAGCCGGAAAACTCAGCCCGCAGGGCTGCGAGCGGCTGGGAGGATGACAGCGCATAGGTTCGATTGGCTGGTGAATAGATCGACGCATAGGTTCTGCCACGAACCCCGACCTTCTCCTGCCTTCCCCCCGGCACATCGACGATATTCAACTCCCCCCACTCCAACTCTCCCGACCGCAACCTGAACCCGATCACATAAACCAAGCCGGAGAAAAACAGCACATAACAGGGAAAGGTGATCCAAGTCAGGCCCGGGCGCCCCAAACGCTTCAACAAGACCCTGTCCAAAGGGCCAATCACAATCAGGTAGGTGAACAGAAGGAGCATCAACCATCCAACGGGCAATTTCTGCACCTGCCTTGTTTCAATCAGACTGGCATAAATGGCATCACTGCTCCATCCACCCCGATTGGCAGGAACCTCCTGCGAATAAAACTGAAGCGGCACTTCCGCGACCCGCGACCAGAAAACCCCAAGATGTTTCCAGGATTTCACCGGTTCGCGCTCTGGATTGAACAGCAGGCATGTTACCCGCCCCCGCCCCCTTTGGGCAGAAAGCACAGCTGGATGCCCATCCACCTCCAGGATCGTCTTGTAACCCTCCCGGGCCGCCAACAACATCTGGAGCGGGCTGGCTTCAAATACAGGGTCGGATCCCAGATCTTCAAACGGGTTGAGGAAGGTCTTGTCATCCGGGTTAAAGCCCTTAACCGGCGCCGGCCGCGCCACCGTTCCCACGGTGAAAAAATTCGTATTCCACCCATCGTCACAAATGAATCGATGCAGTTCAGGATGGCGATCAAAAACCTGATCCCCACCCTCCAACCGAAGCCTCAGCAAATTCCCCAACCATGGCGCCCCACCAAGGTCGGAAGGCTGCTCGACCACGACGAACAGGTGCCCCCCTGTCTCGATCCAGGAAAGGATCGCCCTGACTTGGGATGGGCTCAGATCCGATGCCCGTCCCGAGTTCAAATAGAGGGACTGCAACCCCTCAAGAGTGAGGGGAGAGTCAGGAAAAATCGCGGACTGCAATTCCACAGAAATCGGTTGCATTTGACGCGATGCCTCCGGGACAGCCTTGAAGGCCGGAGCGCCTGCAGGTGTCCTGGAAAGTGAACCCATGAGCGGCACAGATGGACCAACCAGAAGCCGGGGTTGAACATCAAGCACCTCCGCGCGCACGGTTCTCCGGTCATCATACAGTTTAAAGTCCCAACTCTCAACGCCCAGACTGGCTTGGAAGACCGGGATCACCACCCGTTTCAAGGTCCCGGTCGGCAGCTCAATCGGAAGTCTCCTAGGCATTCCCTTGCCAAAGGAGCCGGAACTCACAACGATCTCACCGGAGAATGATGCCCCGTCATTGCGGACTTCGCATACCACAGGGAACCATGCTGCGAAAGGCACCACCCGGTTATATCCCAGGAAAACATCAAATTGGATTGCTGCGCGAGCAGTCAGGGTGATCAGGAAGATGAGAACCGCCATCAAACTGCGCAGCGTCCGCCTGCGGTTTCCCGCCGGGTCCTCCAATCGCAAAAAATTCAGGCTTGGTTCCATGCTCCCACCGTGGTGCTGCAATTGAATCTACCTTCTAACCGAATCGCCGCGCAACCACAGATTCCCGAACATCCCGCCACCCGGCGGTCGTCCAAAAATATTTTCAACTATTTTCCGGGTCGGACAGCCTTTGTCCCACCCTGCCCGATAGAATGACCTTGTAAATGAAAACTCAAGAATCCAAGACCGAATCACAGTTGGAACTGGGCTTCGCCGCGATTGGTGTGCCTGCCACCACTCAGGACGGCACACCCACCCCCCAGCGAAAGCTGGCAGAATGGTGGTTTGCCCGGATGCGGGAGGTGGTTGACAACTCCCCCCGATGGAGCCCCGGACCTGAAGCCCTCGAATTCCGCCCACTCGAGGTTTCCCGCAAACTGGTCCTGGCAGATTACTAAATCCGGGAACCATTGCCAGAACCCCCCCGTCCTTTGCAACAGGGGCGTTGCGAAAAACTTTTGACACCGTGCCCGACTCCATTAGTCTCTGAATCATGAGACTCGGCATAAATACTTTTCTTTTTGCGTCCCCATTTACCAACAAAAGCACAAAGCTCTTCCGTCAGATCAAGACATGGGGCTTTGAAACCGTGGAGTTGCCGGTGGAAGATCCGAGCAACTTCGACCCCGCCCACGTCAAACGCGAACTCGACAAGGCCGGGCTGGTTTGCGGATCACTCTGCGCCTGCACCTCTGCGGACCGCGACTTGAGGGGAACGCTCCGGCAGCAAAAGATCGGGCTCGATTATCTGAAGACCATGGTGGACATGGCCGCGACACTGGAGTGCCGGTCGGTGATCGGCCCTGTTTATTCCGCCACCGGCCGGGCCGATGCCGTTCCACCTGCGGAATACCGCAAGCAGTGGAAGACGGTGGTCAAACACCTCAAGGACCTTGCCTCCTACTCTCAGGAAAAAGGGCGCCAGATTTGTCTGGAACCGCTTAATCGGTTCGAGACGGACTTCATCAACACCTGTGACCAGGCCCTCAAGATGGTCAAGGAGGTCAACAACCCAGCCCTCAAAATGCATCTGGACACCTTCCACATGAACATTGAGGAGAAGAATCAGGCGGCAGCCATCCGGAAGGCTGGGAAATATCTGGCGCACATTCACGCCTGCGGGAGCGATCGCGGCACTCCCGGGGGCGACCATATCGACTGGCCCTCAATCGCACAGGCCCTGAAGGATATTAATTATCAGGGCGACATCGTCATTGAGTCCTTCACCACAAAAATCGAGGTGATCGCCCGTGCAGCCGCAATCTGGCGCAAGATCGAGCCAACCCGGGATGAGATTGCAGTCAAAGGACTGGCTTTCCTGAAGAAAACCCTCCAGCCTGCCTGATCTAAATTTGCGTATGCGACTCCCTATCAAAATGTCCCTCCTTCTGGCGGTCACTTGTGTGGCTGCCGGCAACCTTGCCGCCGTTGAGCCCGGCTTCAAGGAACTGTTCAACGGCAAAGACCTGCAGGGATGGGATGGCAATCCCCAACTCTGGTCTGTTCAGGACGGTGCCATCACTGGCCGCACCACCAAGGAAAACCCCCTCAAATCCAATACCTTCCTGATCTGGACGAACGGGACCGCGGCTGATTTTGAACTGCGCTTCTCGTTCAAACTGACACCAAACAACACACAGAACTTCGCCAATTCAGGAGTCCAATACCGGAGCAAGGTGTTGGATGCGAAAACCTGGCGCATGGGTGGATACCAGGCAGACATGGAGGCAGGTGCCAGTTACACAGGGATCCTGTATGAGGAAGGCATGACACGCGGAATCATGGCCCAGCGCGGGGAGAAGGTGGAATGGAGTGCCGATTCGAAGAAGACCGTTACCGGAACAACAACGCCGGTTGCCGAAATCGAAGGTTCCATCAAAAAGACCGACTGGAATGATTATGTGGTCATCGCCCGGGGTGCGCATCTGCAGCATTTTGTGAACGGCAAACTGGCCGTGGATGTCATGGACAACTGTGAATCAAAGCGGGTCATGAGCGGCTTGATCGGCTTGCAAGTTCACGCCGGAGAACCCATGACCACCCAGTTCAAGAATCTCCGGATCAAGACATTGGACTAAACCGATTGCGACAGGATGTCAGGGCTCCAGAGACTTTTTAGTCACATGAAAAGTGCCGAACTTTGGAGCAACACTGCCCGTGGCTTCTGCCTCTTTTTGGGGGCATTTTGCCTGACGAATCTGGCAGGAGATATTCAAAGTCCGGGATTTGATGCAAACTTGTGGTGGGTTGATTTGTATGGCCTTCCGTATGTGCCTACGATCAGCATCCTGCTCACATTCTCAGCCCTGCTGCTATCCCACGGTCTGGTTCCAGCCCAATCAGGGTGGCGGTTGCGGGCCACTCAAACGGTTGTCTGGGTTCTGCTACTCACGACCATTGCCAATTCGGCCCAATATTACGCCCTTCTATACAGGGGCACCATTTCCACGAGTGCCCCTGTCCCACTGTCTTTATTCGTGGCTGCAGCGTTGGTCTCCGTTCTGCGGATGACAAGCCGACCCCACACAGGTTCGCGATCCACAACATCTCTCCCTCGAAGCCTGGCCCTCGCATCCTGCATCGGTCTCCTGTTTCCGATCATGCAAATGGTCCTGTTCGGCAACACCGATTACAGCCGTCCCGCTGATATCGCAGTTGTACCCGGTGCCCGGGCTTATGCGGATGGATCTCCCTCTCCTGCACTGTCAGATCGCGTCCGAACCGCATGCGAACTTTACAGGAACGGAACCGTCTCAAAGCTGCTCTTTTCCGGTGGAGGAGGTGACGGACTGGTCCATGAGACGGAGTCCATGCGCCGCATGGCGAGGAGTCTGGGAGTGAGGGAGGGGGACATCCTCATCGATCCGGAGGGATTGAATACACAGATGACGGTGGAAAACAGCCGGGCCGTTTTCCACACGCTCAAGACCACCCGGGTGATTGTCGTCAGCCACTTTTACCACCTGCCCCGGCTAAAAATGGCCTACCACAGGGCCGGAACCGAAGTCTGGACAGTGCCGGCGCGGAATCCACGATTCGTGGGGCACCCATTTAACATAGGCCGTGAAGTGGCCGCATTCTGGGCCTACTACCTTCGCCCACTCCGATCGGGATCGGCTTGAAGCATCCAAACCCCGTTTCTCAGAGTCCGTTAAGGACATCAATCAGCTGCCGCAACCTTCCGTAACCCCGCCGGTTGAACCCAAATCCGATCCTTGCCAGCTTCACCTGGTCTCCATCCTCAATTTCCTCCGGAGTGACATCCAGGTTCCGGATGGGGCTGCCATCGATGATGTCTGAAAAATCTTCGTTCAAGGCAGCGATCGCTGTCTCACTCGGAGCATGGTTCAATCGGATGACGAGAAGATCCCTGACAAACCGGCTTGAATGAAAGTTGCGGTAGAACCGGGTGATGATCCGGACCGCGTGGTCGGGGTCATCGGTCATTTGATACAGGTTCAAGTCGTCAGGTGATATCAGCTGATCCCGCAACAGGTGCTCGCGGATGTGCTTATCCCAGGTCTTCCAGTAGGTTCCACCCGGCCGGTCCATGAGCACCAAGGGCATCAACTGGCTCTTCCCCGTTTGCATGAGAGTGAGAGCCTCGTAACCCTCATCCATCGTCCCAAACCCGCCGGGGAAAAGGACTATGGCATCGGAATGCCGGATGAAAATCAGTTTGCGGGTGAAGAAGTATTTAAAAGTGACCAGCTTTTTGTCTTCACGGATGACAGGATTCGCCCCCTGCTCCCACGGCAGCCGAATATTTGCGCCGAAACTCATTTCAGGCCCCGCTCCCTCATGTCCTGCCTGCATGATGCCGCCGCCTGCCCCGGTGATCACCATGAAACCCGCCTGGGCAATCTTCCGTCCAAACTCCACTCCCTGAAGATATTCCGGGCGGGTTGGTTGTGTGCGGGCTGAACCGAAGATGGTCACCTTTCGATTTTTCGAGAAAGGGGCGAACAACTTAAAAGCATAGCGCAACTCCCGCATGGCTGTCTGGATGACCCGCACATCGCCACTATCCTCGACATCCTTCAGCAACTTCAAAGCGTTCTCGATGATATCAGCAACGCTCTCCTCATTATAACCCCCACCCCGAAGCGTGATCAATTCCCTGATACGCTCCCTTGACTCAACATCCATAGCCGACTTCTCTGACTTTAACATACAGTTCCAAGAATATCGATTCACCTCTCAAAATCAACCCCTGCAAGTTTATCAACCAATCCTATCCACACATAGAAAGGCAACACCTTGCCGTGGCCCCGTAGCATCCCTGATCAAATCGGGCAGATTTGGATCACTGCAAAGTAGTCTTTGGCATTCTTCCAGATCGGGGCTACATTCCGCACCTCTATGAATCAGAATACGGTAATTTGGATTTATGTGGTGCTCCTCCTTGTCGGAGGTTTGTTCGGCTTTTTTAAGGCCAAGAGCAAGGCTTCGCTCATCACCTCCTCGATTTCAGCGGCTCTGCTGATTTTGACAGCGATCCCCCTGTTCCAACCGGGGGTTTCCCGCCTCATGGCGGACGTTATCATGGCGCTGCTGCTGGTTGTTTTCTCGATCAGGCTGGCCAAGACCCGCAAGTTCATGCCCAGCGGCATGATGCTGGTCACCACGGTTGTGGCACTGGGACTAAGGCACCTCTACTTTTAAATGCCTCGATCCGAGCTGCCGATCCACAGAATTCAGGCGGAGATACTCTCGGCATTACGCACAACGGGACGCCTCGTTCTGGTTGCTCCCACCGGGTCCGGCAAAACCACACAGGTGCCACAGATGCTGCTGGATGATGGCATCGCGGGCACAAAGCGGGTGGTTGTTCTCCAACCACGTCGGGTGGCTGCACGCACGGTGGCTGCACGCGTAGCGTGGGAGCGGGGTTGCGCGCTAGGAGGTGAGGTCGGCTATCAGGTTCGTTTCGACGACCGCACGGGAGTCGGGACACGCATCAACTACATCACGGAAGGCATTCTGCTGCGATGGCTCCAGCAGGACTCTAACCTGAGCGATGTGAGCGTGGTTCTTTTTGACGAGTTCCATGAACGCAATCTGCTAAGCGATGTCGCTCTGGCACTCATCAAAAGGCTTCAGGAAAAGAGAAGACCCGATCTGAAGCTGGCGGTCATGTCCGCGACAATGGATGCGGGTCCTGTCGCTGACTACCTTTCGAGGGACGTAGTTCAGAACACCTTCACATCAGGACAGGAGTCAACTGCAGGCCGGATAAATCCGGAATGCCCCATCCTGATCTCCGAGGGCCAGATGTTTCCTGTCCAGGTTCGGCATCAGGAGAGCCATGATGAGCGCCCCATCGCCGATCAGGCAGCTGATGCCGTCGAGGCCATCGTGAATGCAGAGTCTGACGGCGACATTCTGGTTTTCATGCCCGGGATGGCTGAAATCAACCAGACGATTGGAGCACTCCGCTCAGTCAGGGCCTCCGAACGGCTCGCCCTGATCCCCCTGCATGGTGAACTGCCTCCGGAACAGCAGGATCTGGCTTTCGCCCCCAATTCATCCCGAAAAGTAATTGTCGCCACAAACGTCGCTGAAACCTCCGTAACAATCGACGGGGTGCGCCATGTTGTGGATAGCGGCCTGGCTCGGGTGGCGCGTTATGATCCTGAGCGTGGCATAGGCACCCTGATGTTGGAGCCAATCAGCCGCGCCTCGGCCGACCAGCGCAAAGGGCGTGCAGGGCGGACAGCCCCGGGAACCTGCTACCGGCTTTGGACCGAAAGCAGCCATTTGGATCGGCCTGAACGGAATACCCCGGAAATTCAGCGCAGCGATCTGGCGGAAGTGGTGCTGCTGCTTCACTCATTGGGTATCCGCAAAGCTGCCGAATTCGATTGGATCGACAAGCCCGATCCGCTGGCCGTGCAGCGCGCGGAGCAACTGCTCCAGATCCTCGGCGCACTTCGCCCACCCTCCGAATCTCCGTCAGAGTCTAAAGCTGCATCCGCCACCTACCCGGATGATGCCGCAACGGATCTCACCCCTGTCGGCCGGCAGATGCTCCGGCTGCCCATGCACCCGCGATATTCGAGGATGCTGGTTGAGGCTGCCAGATTCGATTGCATACCGTCAGCCGCCCTTTGTGCAGCCCTCGTCAGTGGTCGGGACTTGCTCATGCGCCTCGGCCGGGATGACAGTCATGTGAAGGAGGCCCGGGAGTTGTTCGAAGCCAGCCAAACCTCTGACTTTTACACCTTGATGCGTGCCTATGAGTTTGCACGAAGCCGCGGCTTTAATCTGGAAGCTTGTCGCCGCTACGGCATTCACGCGGCCACTGCAAGGCAGGTGAGCCAGACCTTCGAGCAAATTCTCTCCATTGCCCAATCGCAGGGCTATCGCCTCAGTGACGCATCCAACGCACCCGGAGCTGCCACCCGGACTATCCAACCCGGGGAGGAACATATCCAGTCGGGTTCTGTTCCACCATCCGGCAAGCACATTGACCCCCTTCCCCGCTGCATTCTGGCCGGTTTCATCGACCAACTCTGCATCCGTCGCAACCCGGCCACACTTGATTGTGAACTGACGGGGGCCCGGGAAGGGACTTTGATGCGCGAGAGCGTCGCTCAAAACGCAAAGTTACTGGTGGTGGCATCCATCCGCGAGGTCGAGGGTCGCGGATCCAAGCCCCTGACCCTTCTGGGACTGGCAACCGCAGTCGAAAAATCGTGGATCGAGGAGTCATTCAGCACCCAGTTGCAAACCTCGCTCGAGCATATCTACGACCGAACCCACAAGCGCGTCGCAGCCATCAAACTGGTCAGGTTCAGGGATCTGGTGATTGACCATGAGCACGCCAGAGATGTAGATCCGCAGGCCTCAGCGCGGTGTCTCGCATTGGCCGCCCGGAGTGAATATTTTGCCCTCCCTCTGTTCAACCACGAGATCAAGCAGTTTATCACCCGGGTCAATTTGGCTCGCCTTGTCATGCCGGAGTTGGATATTCCAGCTCTTGACGAGCATGGGTTAGTCGCCTGCCTGACCCGTGCTTTTGACGGTATGACCCTCGCAAAGGAGGCCCAGGCGGTTCCTCTCAAAGACTTCCTCAGGTCCCACTTGCTGCCCGGCCAGGAGGCATGGCTCGACGAGCTTGCCCCTCAATCTATTACGTGGCATGACGGCAGGAAGCTGAAACTCCTCTATCCTGAGATCTTTCTGGACGACGACGGACAACCCGCATCCCCTGAACTTCAAGTCGGTATCCAGCAATGCTTCCCGCTTAAGGAACATCCGCACATTTTAGATGGAAAACTGCCCGTCAAACTCTGGCTGGCCACGCCCGATGGGAAAAGGCTCGAATCCACGAGAAACTGGCCCGGATTTCGTCAAGTCACCTACCCGAAACTGAGGGCAGGACTGCAGAAGAAGTTCGTTGGACCGATCTGGCCGTAACCCGGCCAAGGATTTGCCGCCTACGGATTGCTCCCCATCACTTCCGGAAGTTCTAGAGCCTTTATCCGGATCGTAAGACGCGCCCCGGCACGCACGACTTCCAAGGTCAGATCTCCTCCAATCCTGACGGTCCGCAGATAACGATGGATATCGATTATCGATGAAACCCTCTTTTGGTTAAGGCATGTGATGATATCGAGCTCTTGAAGTTCCTCACGGGAACCGGAAGTGCCGGAAACCACCTTCCTGACGACAACGCCATTACCCTGACTATGGCCCCCTCCCCAACACCTACCCTCCGGTCTTGCGTCCTCAAGTTCCACTCCAAGCCAGCTGCGTGAACAATTTCGGGTCTCGATGAGCTGATCAGCTATCTCCCGTGCAATTGTGGCAGGGACTGCAAAACCTATGCCGGTGTTCATGCCTTGAATCAGGGTATTGATCCCGATCACATCCCCCCGAATGTCAACCAGCGGTCCCCCGCTGTTCCCGGGGCTGATCAGGGCATCCGTCTGAATAAAGTCCAAATCCTCCGCATCATAACCGGGCATCACATTGCGTCTGCCAAGTGCGCTGATATGGCCAAAGGTGCACGTGTAGTCGAGTTCGTAGGGGGCTCCCACTGCGATCACACACTCCCCCACCCGAAGCCTGTCGGAATCGCCAAAGCGTGCCTCGGGCAGATCGTCCGCCTCAATTTTCAGAACCGCAAGATCCGAAGGCATATCGACAGCATGAAGGACTGCTGGAAACCGTCGCCCGTCATACAACCGGACTTCAATTCTCTCACTGTTCTCGATCACGTGTGAATTGGTCAGAATGAACCCACGCTTGCGCACGATTAATCCTGAGCCACTCCCCGATCGCCGCTCGATGGGTATGTCCTCAAAGAATTTCTCATAGGCACGGCGCAAAGCGGGTGAAAGGTTTTTGTAGGCCGGTCGGTCGGCGTTGGGATCAACTCCTGGCTGGTTTCGCACTGTGTTGATCACCACTACAGATCGCAATGCTTTCTCAGAGGCCGCCGAACAGGCATCGTTGAAATGCCGGAGCAACCGCTGCGGGGAAGATCCCCCCATGCAGTCATCCACAGGGCAGCAAAGCCCTGAGGCCAGGATCACTGCCTGCAACCAACACTTTGTGAACAGTTTCACAACCAAGCAAACGCAAACCAAATGGCTCACTCCCCACTAAATCATGTAGTCCAAAACCGGATCGGGTGAGGACTGCAACGCCCGCCAGCGGTCGCACAATTCACCGACGGTAACCCGCTCCACCACCGCCACCACCGCTTCCCGAACCTCTTTCATCACACTTCGTATCGCGCAGCGGCTCTCGTCAGGACATGAACACTTCTGGTAAAAATTCTTACTCACGCAACCGACTGGTGCCAGTGCTCCCTCAATGTGTCGCACCACAGCCGCCACGGTAATCTGGTCGGGCGATTTGGCGAGACGATAACCTCCGGCGATTCCGCGTCGGCTCTGGACAAATCCTGCCGACTTGAGATCGTTCAGAATCTGCTCAAGAAATCGCTTCGGAATATTCTGGTGGTCAGAAATCGCCTGAATACGGATGACCTCAGGGCCATAGTTCAGGCCGAGCACGAGCAGCGCGCGCAAGGCATATTCACCGCGGAGCGAAAGTTTCATATCTCAATTGACGTAATGTAGTTTGGATGCTATCGATTGGCAAGCGAAGTCCATGAACCGTCTCTCTCATTACAACCTAAAAGGTATCTTGCGTGCCCCCCGGTCCAGGGGACATGTTGACCCTATGCTTTTGCATCCGACAAGTGATCTTAGGAATGCTGGGTGATTCAACCGACGGCAGGCAATCGTGATATTCGCAAAGAAACATAATCCCCTGCCCGGCTTTGGGCTGACGATGGGATTCACGCTGTTCTACCTGACGGCGCTGGTCTTGATCCCGTTTGCCGCCCTCATCATCCGGACGCTGGGAATGTCCTGGGCGGATTTCTGGCATTTGGCCACCACCGATCGGGCACTCGCGGCTTATCGGCTTACTTTTGGCGCCTCCCTGATGGCCGCAACAGCGAATGCTGTTTTCGGCTCCCTTCTGGCCTGGGTGCTGGTGCGGTATGAGTTCCCCGGACGTAGATTGGTGGATGCGATGGTTGATTTTCCCTTTGCCCTCCCTACAGCCGTAGCGGGCTTGACCCTGGCAAACCTCTTCGCGCCGAATGGCTGGTTTGGATCGTTCCTTGTGCCGCTTGGAATCCGTGGCGCCTTCACCCCCCTGGGGGTGGTGATTGCACTAACCTTCGTGGGACTCCCATTTGTCGTGCGCACATTGCAACCGGTTCTGGAGAATTTGGAACCGGAAATTGAGGAAGCCGCAGCCACCCTTGGGTCCAGTCGCCTGCGCACCTTTCTGACAATTCTGGCCCCAACTCTGTTTCCACCTGTTCTGACTGGATTTGCCCTGGCCTTCGCCCGGGCCGTAGGGGAATTTGGCTCGGTTGTGTTCATCTCAGGGAACCTCCCCTATAAAACTGAGATCGCCCCCTATCTCATCATCATGCGGCTTGAGGAATATGACTACACCGGTGCCATAGCCCTTGCGGTGGTGTTGTTGAGTTTCTCCTTTGTTTTTCTAGGTGCCATCAACGTTCTGGAGCAGTGGTCCGGGCGATATCAAAAGTGAATCCAATGGCCACCCCACCCCCGGACCCTCCGCACAGTGATTCACTTACGTCGAAAGCCGAAAGTGCGCCCACCCTTCAGCGCAATCGTCGCGACAGTGCCAATGAAAAGTCCCGCAGGGGCACCGAGGAATCCCCTTTGGTCAAATGGGTGCTGATCTCGGTTGCGATGGGCTTTTCGATCATTTTTCTGTTCGTCCCACTCGTCAATGTGTTCGCCCAGGCCCTTGCAAAAGGGTTTGCGTATTATTGGAATTCTCTTGGCCATCCGGATAGCTGGGCTGCAATCAGGTTGACGCTTCTTGTCGCGGTGATTTCAGTGCCTTTGAATGTGGTATTCGGTCTGGCGGCCGCCTGGGCGATCGCCAAGTTCGAGTTCAGAGGCAAGTCGCTGTTGATCACCTTGATCGACCTTCCATTCTCAGTCTCTCCAGTCGTGGCAGGCTTGATGTTTGTCGTCCTCTTCGGGCTTCAGGGATTCTTCGGCGGATGGTTGAGAGACCATGATATCAAAATTATCTTTGCCGTGCCGGGCATTGTTCTGGCCACGACTTTTGTGACCTTTCCATTCGTTGCCAGGGAGCTCATACCGGTGATGCAGTCCACTGGAAGTGAGCAGGAGCAGGCCGCTCTGACTCTTGGGGCGAGCGGATGGCAGACGTTCTGGCATGTGACGCTTCCCTCTGTCAAGTGGGGGCTTGTTTACGGGATCATCCTTTGCAATGCGCGCGCCATGGGGGAATTTGGGGCCGTCTCAGTCGTTTCTGGACACATCACCGGATTGACCGACACAATGCCGCTCCGCATCGAAAAACTTTACAACGAATACAACGCCCCGGCGGCCTTCGCGTTGGCATCCCTTTTGGCCCTTCTGGCACTTCTGACCCTCGCTTTGAAAACCTTTCTCGAGTGGAAACAGAAACGGCAGCACGACCGGGCGCAAAACCACTGAACTTCCACAGGCCCTCCAATAAAATGAGCATCGAACTGAGAAACGTCAGCAAAGCCTTCGGGGGCGTTTCAGCCGTTAACAACGTTAGCTTCTCAATCCAGGACGGGGAGCTGATCGCCCTGCTGGGTCCGAGTGGTGGTGGGAAAACCACTGTTCTTAGAATGATCGCCGGCCTTGAGATGCCCTCCTCCGGAGATGTATTCATCCGCGGCCAGCGGATGAATGACATTTCAGTCCAGCAGCGCAATATCGGGTTCGTTTTTCAGAATTATGCGCTGTTCAAGAACATGACTGTTTTCAAGAACATCGCTTTCGGGCTGAAGATCAAGAAGTGGAAGCGTCAGGAGATCCAGGAACGAATCACGGAACTCCTTGAGTTGTTCGGGCTGCAGGGACTTGAAAATCGATATCCCCACCAACTGTCGGGCGGTCAGAGACAGCGTGTCGCAATCGCCCGGGCACTGGCACCCAAACCGAGTGTTTTGCTGCTCGATGAACCGTTCGGGGCCGTGGACGCCAAGATCCGGCAGGAACTGCGCGAATGGCTGGTGACCCTGCACCATGAACTGAATGTCACCACCGTGTTCGTCACGCACGATCAGGAGGAGGCGCTCGAAGTGTCTGATCGGATCGTCATCATCTCAGGAGGGCGTCTGGTGCAGATCGGCACACCTCGTGAGGTCTACGATCAGCCTGCAAATGAATTTGTCGCCCGCTTCATCGGCGTGATGAATGTTCTGGAGACGGAGGTTCGGGAAGGGCTGGCTCGAGTCGGAGAACTGGAATTCCCGGCGCCGGACCAACCCAATGGGCAGAAAATGCGAATTGGCTTCCGTCCATATGCCGTGCAGGTTTCTTCGGACCTAACCGCCTTTCGATATCATGCGGTGTTGAGGCGAACATTTTTCCTGGGGGTGCTATTGCGATTGGAGTTGGAACTTCCGAGCGGGTTGATCGTGCGCACTCGCATGACAAAGGAGGAATATTCCGTTCAGGGGTTGGAGGACGGGAAGGAAGTCTCCTTCCAGATCCGCCAATTCCGGGTGCTCGCTACAGAGACAGCCACGCTGCTGCCGGAAAGTGACGTCGAATACCAACCGCCACCTGTGCTGGGTGAAAACATCTAGACCGACCGAGCAAATGAACATCATCACGGACGAACGTTGCACAGAATATCATCACCCGGGTCATCCTGAGAGTCCCATACGGGTCGCCGCGACCATCAAGAGGCTGCGGGAGCAAAACCTGCTCAATTTGATCTGGATGGATCCGGGCACTGTCAGCGAACAGTCCATTCTAAGGGCCCATTCATCGGAACACTGGAACCGGTTGCGTGAGAGCGGTGATTTCGATGCCGACACCCCTTGCCTCCCCGGAATTGGGGAACATGCCTGCGCCTCGGCTGCAGCGGCCGTCAAAGCCATGCAACTGTCCCGCGAGGGCGAGAAGCCGTTCAGCCTGATGCGCCCGCCGGGTCATCATGCCACCCGGACGCGGGCAATGGGTTTCTGCTATCTTAACAACATGGCCATCGCGACCCTCGAGGCGCTGGCCACAGGGAGTAAAAAGGTCGCCGTTTTTGACTTCGATGTTCATCATGGAAATGGCACCGAGGCCATTCTCCTTAACACCCCGGGATGCTCTTTCTACTCCGTTCACCAGCACCCCTGCTACCCGGGGACCGGCACCCGGAACGTGGGCCACAATTGCTTCAATTTTCCGGTTCCCCCTGGAACTCCGCGCTCTCATTATTTGGAGGTTCTGGAAAGCGCCCTGAAGGCGATGATCAAGTCGAAGCCGGACCTGATTGGTGTGTCCGCAGGGTTCGACGCCTACACCAATGATCCTTTGGCCGAGGGTACCCTTCTGGCCGAAGATTTCAACTGGCTGGGATTGTTCTTCGGATCCCTGAAAGTCCCTGTTTTTACAGTTCTGGAGGGGGGCTATAGCGATGAACTACCTGACCTGATCATGGCCTATCTGATTGGTTTGAAGACAGGCGGCGGCTGAACAGGCAGCCACCCTATCCAGCATACCCGGCCTCGACAAAAGACCGGATCAAGTCCAATTCACCTTCATCGGAGATCGTGTGTACTTTGGGAAACTCGTTCCAGCTCAGATTCACCCCGGCCTGCTGCAAGAGTTTCATCTGTCCACGCGGCATCGAGATCGGAATCATCGGGTCCAGGGTTCCGTGCGTGACGAGCAACCGTTGCTGCCTTGCCACTGGGGAGAGTTCGATCACGAGATTTTCAGGCTCTGAAACATATCCACTGATCCCGACAATGCCAGCAAGGCGTTCCCGGTAGCGCAACCCCACATCCAGAGACATGAGGCAGCCTTGAGAAAAACCGCCAAGCGTGATCTGCGAGGCTGGGAACCCCTCCCGCACCTGCGCATCCAGCACCTGAAACAACAGCCCGCGACTGCGTATGACTCCGGAACGGGCATCCCCGGCAAAATCATACCAGGAAAATCCCCCGTAATAGTCATCTGGTGCGTTGACGAGCAGATAGTTCAACCATGGGAGATTCAGAGCATCCGGAAGCCAGCGATACCCCTCCATGGAGTCCCCCAACCCGTGCAACATGACCATTAAACGCCCGGAACTACCGTCCCTGGCCCGTATCAATTCGCTTTCCAGCATATCTTCATCAACCGTTCGCATCGACAAACAAGGCGCATTTACTTGTCTCACTGCCGAACGAGGCACAAAAGCACAAGCGCGCACCCGGAAACTTTAGCCCCGGACTGCGCCGGGTCAATTCAATCCGGACCCGGAACCTCTGTGCGCGAATCCAGTCCAGGACACCGGACGACGGTCAGCCCCCTGCCGCCCCCTTAGAACTGGAGTCCATGTAACGAATAGAATTGCGATTTTGCCCCGGCGTGGGGAGCATGGAGTGCTGTTGAAAACGTTGCACTTTTACCTCACCCGCCAAGTGTTGGCGGCCCTGGTGTTGACCGTCGCGGTTTTCACCTTTGTGCTCCTGCTGGGGAATGCCCTGCGGGAGGTGATGCCCTTGCTGATCAGTGGACAGGTGAACCCCGGCATCGTTCTCAAGGCCATTGCCTGTCTCATTCCCTTCGTCCTCGTTTTTGCACTCCCAATGGGAATGCTCACGGCGACCCTGCTTGTCTTCGGCCGATTCAGTGCCGATCAGGAACTGACAGCCGTTCGGGCCTCAGGAATCAGCCTGCTTTCCGTTTCCACCCCCATGATCGCCATCAGCCTCGCCTTATGCGGGGTGAGTGCCTATGTGAACATGGATTTGGGGCCGCGCAGCAGGGTGGCCTACAAAGAGCTGCTTTCGAATCTGAAGGTCGAAATGACCAAGGTCCAACTCCCCGAGGGTAGGTTCATCAAGGACTACACAAACTATATCTTTTTCATCGGCAAAAGTCGTGATGGCCAACTCGAGAACGTGATGGTCTTCGCCCTGAAAAACGAGACCAACGTGGAGATGACCGTCCTCGCCCCCAGAGGCACGTTTAGCGTGGATCCCACCAACAAGGTCATCAACATCACCCTCTTCGACGGCAAATTTGTGAGTTTCGGTGACAGTCAGGGCCTCGGAACATTCGAATCTTATCCCGTCGTGCTCGACCTGAACACCGACCGGCAGCGGGGCAACAAGGCGAAGATCGACGACCTGACTTTCACGGAATTGTGCGAAGAACTGCGCGCCTTGGACCGGATGAAGGCTGCTGATTCCCCATCCACTCGCGCTACAGTGCCACGCCCCCAATCAGGACGCGCATTGGACAAGCCGGCACCAGACCCATCCCTCCCAAAACCAGGGCTTGTGCAACTCAAGGAGCAGCGGCAGGAATTCGAGAGGCAAAAAAAGAATTGGGAATCCATGCTCCTTTTTCAGGCCCACCGGCAGGTCTCTTTTTCATTCGCCTGTTTCGGTTTCACGCTGTTGGGCATCCCGCTTGGCATCAGGGTTCACCGCAGGGAGACAAACGTGGGAATCGCGATGGCTCTGCTCCTGGTGGCCCTATACTACAGCTTCATCCTTCTGGCACAGTCGCTCGTGAGCCGTCCGGAAATGCTCCCCCACCTGATCGTATGGGCTCCAAACTTCCTGTTTCAGGCATGCGGAGCGGTGCTCCTCTGGAAAGCAAACCGGGGCTGATTTCGGCCGGATTCCGGCGAGCTGAAGTCCCGGAAAGTTGATGCAACAGGTTCAGGACTTCGGCCGACGATGCACCTTGTGCATAGCAGCCTGATCGGCGCATTTGATGAGCATCTCATCAATGTTGACGTGGGCAGGACGGCTGGCAACCCAAACCAGTGTCTCGCCGATATCCTCAGCGGTCAAGGGTTGGGTTCCTTCATACAGTTTCGCCGCCCGGGCCTTGTCCCCCTTGAACCGGACCAGGGCAAACTCTGTCTCCGCAAGGCCGGGATCCACCGTCGAAACACGCACCCCCGTTCCAGCAAGTTCCAGCCGCAAGGCCTGGGTGATCTTCAACTCCCCGGCCTTTGCAGCGCAATAGGCCGCGCCACCCTCATACGCCACATGCGCTGCGTAGGAGCCAATGTTGATGATGCTGCTGCCCGGGGCCTTGAGAAGCATCGGAATGGCTGCACGGGTAACCCGCAACAAACCAAGAACATTCGATTGGAACATGGCTTCCCAATCCGCATCCGTGGCCGTCGCCACTGGATCAAGACCGTGCGCGCCCCCTGCATTGTTGATCAGCACATCAAGAGTGTTGGTTTTCGAAGAAACCCACTCCATGAAAATAGTGACGCTGGCTGTGCTTGCGACATCCAGCGGGTAAACCAAAGCCTCCCTTGCTCCTGCCTCCAAGGCTGCGGCTGCGGTCTGCTCCAGACGATCCACCCGCCGCGCCCCCAAAAGAAGCCGACATCCACACGCGCCGAAGGCCCGGGCAGCGCCCGCCCCAAACCCACTCGAGGCACCAGTAATCAGGACCCACTTATCTTTTAGAAAATAACTCATCAACTCATCATCCTCCACCCCCACCATACAACGAGGCCGGCAGGGATCAATCCAGCAAAAATACCAACCGCAATTTCAAAAAAGGGAGCATCGGAAAACCGTCCGGCGATCCGGGGGCCACCCTGCCCTCCCATGATCCAACCGAGAGGGCCGCAGACCAAAAAGCACAAAAAACTCATGATCGGTGTGGCGGTGAGCCATCCGGGATCTCCCGATTGAATAGCTGGCCCCAACCCGACGCCAAACAAAGCTCCAACAGCGCCCGTAACCGCACCGGCCACGGCGCCGAGATTCGCCTCTCCAAATCGCGGTTTCTGTTTCACACCCTCAAAATTGCATTCTCATACAAGCCGCCCGGAATATCACGCCAAAACTAGAAGGGGTCAGTCCTCACTTTTGACACTTAGCCGATCTTATTTTTACAGAGGGAAATATACTCCACGTCAATCCGACCATCAAGTGCACGGATTTGAGACTCCGGATTCCATCGATTGCCCCGAACCAGACCCTTTTTCTTGAATTATCTGCATCGAGAATTATCGTGAATGGAATGAGCCTGACCGGGATTCACGTGCGACGCGCAACTCTGGACGATGTTGGCAAACTCACCGAGTTGTGGAGGTCCATGCAATTCCCGGTGGATGATCTGACTCGACGGATCACCGAATTCCAAGTGGCTGTGGGGGAGGATGGGAACATACTGGGAG
>CAIWMU010000188.1 GCA_903913865.1 uncultured Verrucomicrobia subdivision 3 bacterium | reverse complement strand
CCCTCGCTCGGGTTGTTCAGCAATGTCCGGCCCGGGATCACCAGCTTCCACTGGCTGTTCCATACCGACCTGCCCACCAGCCGGTTGTTCGTATATTGCGACCGCTGCAGGGTCCCGTTGTTGCCATAGAGGCTTGAACTGAACACCGAGGTCGTGGAGACCGGCCGAAAGGCCTGATGTTTGCGGATCGCAAACAGCGGCTCGGTCAATGAATCGCTCGACTGCCACAGCTGCTTGGTGGAGAAGTCCGAAGCCCCGATGTTGAACGGCATCGGAATCGCCACGTCCTCCACGCTCCAGGTCCGGATGGTGCTCGTGTCACCCAACGGCGGGCTTCTCATCGAGTCCACCCCCACCGGGATCAGATACACATACGGTGTCGCCGAAAGGGCCAGCGGATCCAGATAGGAACTGTCCGGCTCGGTCGGCGTTGTTCCACCCACCCCGCTGTTCGCGGAGGGGTTGTCCATGCCACGGTAGCCGATCAAGGCCACCCCGGCTCCGAAGATCTTCGTCGCGAAGCTGCTCGGCGTGAACACATGGTCCCCGGCGGCCAGTTGCCTGCCGAACAGGTTGTATCCATCAGCGATGGTCGTGCTGAAGTTGATCACGATTCCGGGAACCGGGAGTCCGGTCCCGTCATCCACCTGCATGCAGTAGCGCTTCACATCCGAATCCTCAAGGATGTCCCGCACCCGACCGGCCTGCAGGGCGTCCTTCCAGTTGGAGTCACCATCGGTGGTCGGCAGAATCCTCAACAACTCACCCCGGAGTGAAACCGTCGTTCCATACGCATCCGGGTTGTTGAAGCCCAACCGACCCCGCAGCACATCCCAGTCCGCCTTCATCTCGGCCAGCACGCTGGAGAGGCCCGGATCGCCGTTGTTGCTCCCCGCATACTGCGGCTCGCCGTTGCGCACCACGCCCAATGCACGGGCGTTGATGATCCGCTTCTTGAACGCACGGCCCGCCGTGGTGTCCAGAAGACCGGTCTCGTAGTCAAAGGCATTGGCTGCGAGCAGTGAATACCGCGCCGAGAGGTCAAACAGTGTCTTGTAACGCTCCAGCTTCTCGTTGCGGAACAGGCGGAAGGCCGCGTCCCGGGTGCGATACCCCTGGACCACCGCTGCCGACCGCTTACGGAAGATCTCACGCTCCTCCTGGATCCGGTCACCCTCAGCCAGAAGCGCACGATATTTCCGCTGCGCATCCTCATACACCCGCAACTGCTGGTTGATCACGATTAACTGGTCGTTCAGGTCGTTCAATGTGTTGCCAAGGTCCGCCACCGATCCCCGCAACTCCTGCTGCCATTCCATCGGTGCCAGAACGTCGAACTGGAGCCACCGGTTCACCGTGTCATTCGCAAACCCGAACGCCGACACACCGATGTAGGTCAGGATCTTCGTCCAGTCGGTCACCTCCGTTACCACCACGCCTGCTGCCGACATTGCCGCCTTTGCAGGGGCCGTCAGATCACCACCCGCAGCCAGACCGGCTATGAACGAGGAAGGCAACGCCTCCTTTGTGGTGTTGATGCCGACCTCGATGGTGTTTTTCGTGTGCTCGGTAATCACATCGACAAGCTCGAAGGCATGCGTCACAGCCGCCATTGTCTGTTCCACGATGAGCTGGTCCTTCTCATACCCCCGCAAGGAGTCGTGGGTCGCCACATCTGCCTTGAACAAAAGGATCGCCTTGTCGAAGTCCTGTTTGTCACCCTGCGCATCATCCAATGCTTTCTTCAGCTTCGTGTGCGCGGCGATCATCTCGGAAATCGCCTGCTGCAGCTTCCCGGGGGAATACCTCACACCTTTCCATGCCTCGGGTTTGTCGAAAAAGCCGTGCGGCCCAATTGTATACTCCAGATAATGCTTGTTCACTGTGTAGCCCCCATCCGTATGGACGGTCACGAAGCCCAGATCCGTATAGTTCTTTGTGAACCAGTCCTGAGGTATCTGCTGCACATCCACTTTGAAGGTTGCAGCCTCCTTCGCGCTCCCATCCCCAAACCAGTCCACCTCGGGAAGGTCCACATACATGTAATGGATCAGGTCCGGTCCGCTGTAGCCCTGTTTCCAGGTCTTTCCAGCCCCCACATCCTCGGGATACGGCGTCCCATAAAGCTCGATCATCGAGTTGTTATAAGCATGCTCCTGACTCGCCACCTGGCTCTGCAAGTCTGCCAGTGAGTCCTCCTCCGATCGCATCAGCCGGGTCACATCCTTCGCATCGTCAAACGAGGCCACCGCGTTGTTCAGTGCCACCTTCGCCCGCTGGTAAATCTGCTCAAAGTGCGTCCCGCTTTCCGTGCCAACCACGGCGGCGGGATTGATGTCAAACGCGATGCCGCCCTCCGGGATCCCCAGCGGGCTCAAGCCACCTTCCGCATTGTCGAGCGCGGTCTGAATTCCATCTCCAGTGGTCGCCAATTCCTGCAACTCGCTGACCGTGGTCCGGTCAATCTTCTGAATCCCTTCGTGCAACGGGTTCGGATCGACATCGGGAAGAAGCGAGTTGCCGACAACCCAGTTCAGATAGGTTCCCTGCGCCACACGGCTCGCCCAGTGATCCATTCCCCAATAGCGGGTCACGCTGTTCGTCACTGATCCCGGTGCCACATACTTCCTCTGCGCGTTCACCCGGGTCGATCCCATGTGCGCCCAGCCATCCTTGTGCACCTGCCCGTAATCCTGCCTCCAGGTCAGATCAAAAATCTGCCGCCCGGCACGACCCACCGCTGCAGCAGCGGACGCGAACTTCCTCTCATCCTGATAATCCACCGAAACCGGTTGACCGAGCACGTTCACCGCCTCGATTCTGGGGACCCAGTCAAAACAGGAATTCAACAGGAGCGAATAATACCCCTTCATCGCTGTCAGGTAATGCCCATAAGCATCCCCGTGCCCCTGCGGGAACATCAGCGCCGCATCCTCCGCATTGATGATGCCGTCCGGTGACTTGTTCGGGTTCTCCTGAATGTTGTAGTTCAGGGCGTAGATCACCTCGCCTGAGTCGATCCCCCTTGTGTAGTTCCACACCAGCCGGTTATACACCGGCGACACCTGCACCCCGGGCATCAGGAAGTCATCCCGGCCCCGCAACAGGGCCAACTCCTCCTCAAGCAGATTTCCCACCTGGCCCTTGAACGCAAACAGTGAGGTTGCGATGTCGCCATAGGTCTTGTCCTTGGTTCCGATCCCGATGGTCGGGTTCGCCGCATCGGCCCAGGCCTCACCACCCAGCATCATATAAAGGTCGTTGAGATACCCGGCTGCCAGCAGCAGGGCATCGTTGGCGGGTCCGTAGTTGTATCCGGACTCGATGCTCAGCATCCGTCCCCGCCTCAGGACTGTCTCGTAGATCTCGATCAACCCGTAGTCGTTCATCGTATCGATGTTCAACGCCACATCCCCCTCCCAACGCCTTCCGGCCTGGGTGAGCATGCTCACATCCGTGTTCACCTGGTTGTTGAACAGATCACCCACACGCTGGTTGAACGGGTTTATCCCCGCCAGCACCCGCTTGATCCACCCCTCGGCCAGCTTCGGCGAGGTCCAATCCGACCAAAGGTTGTAAAGCGGATGGGCCGGGTCCTTTGCCCGATACCGCATCACCACGTAATTGTCACACAAAGCCTGAATCCCTGCCCCGCCAATGGTCCGTCGCGGCATATCCAACCCGGACGCCAACGCCAGAAACCGGCTCATTGTTGCATCCGATACCGGCGGCATCCCATCCACCGGATTGGCAATCCGCCATTCATATTCAAACTCGTCAAACCTGCCGGCCAAGTCTGCCGTATGCTGGAAGGTTACCTGCTCGCTCAACGGGTTCGACGCCGCCAGCACCTTTACCTCACCCGCATACAGGCTGCTACCGCCCACCTTGAAGATGTGCATCGCCACCGGATCACCGGGCTGGGTGAAGGCGGTTCCGTTCGCCTCCATCAGGGTCACATACCCACCCCCCGGCCCCACAGCGCTGATCGCATAACTGTCCACAGCCGTGTTGTCGCTGCTTACCTCAGCCAGGTCACCCACGCCAATCGAAGCGGTCAGCGTTGGATCCGGGATGTAGGAACCAGGCTTGTTCGGGTCCTCATAAAACGTCTCCACCGCAGTTGCCAGAGCATCCACGAGCGTCATCCATTTACTCTTGTCGGGATCCGAGTCGGGACAAAGGGATTTTACAGTGGCAAGGTCCGATCCCCTCAACACGTTCAACATCGTATAGCTCTCCCCTAGTGTCTCCTGGACGTATTCACCCTTTAGGACCAGTGAACCCTTCGCCCCGCGATTGGGGTCAAAGTAAACCCGTGATGCGAGATGCGGCGGCAGGTTCGGGAAGTAATACCGGCCCTGGTAATAATCCTTCTTCACCCCGCCCGGAACCACGGTCAGGGTCTGGGCGTCCAGATCCGAGAACTTCTCCCGGGTCGCATCGTGCAGCACCGCGCTCGGATTTGCGGTAGTCAGGTTGGTTGCCAGACTTTGCTGGTAGATCACCCGCGCCGTGAGCATGTCCTTCACTCCGGGCAGGTTGAATTTAGGTGTCGTTAACGTCGCTCCATAGGGAAGAGTCGCCACAGCTTTCGTGGAATCGGCAGGATCCCGCTCAGGCCACACAGGGCGATACACAACCTGGAGGGATTCAGTATCCCGGACTGCGCCATTTCCAACGAACGCACCTGTGGCTGGATTGATGGGCCGCAGATAGGGAACGATCGTTCCGACCTCTGGAGGATTTTCCATCCCGGGCCAGTCGAAACCTGGCTCAGTCTTGTAATAATACCTCATCGTGAAGCTGTTTGTCGTGTTCGGGGACAAGGCGAGGAACGGCGGCCTGTTGCTGAACTGAATGATCGTCCCGGTGTAGCTGTTTGTGCAGGGCAGCACCAGTGGTCCCTGTGCGACCATGGTGGCTGTCAGGCTGACGGTCAGCGTGAATGTGTTGGTGACTTTTGAATGATCGTATAGATCCTCAACCACCACCGTGATGCTCCGCGCGCCGACATCATTGGTGCCGGGAGTTCCACAAAGTGACAGACCTGCCGGGTGCAACCAGTCTGGCAGACCGGCGGGGGCGGTCATCGTCAGGAATTCGTCCTGCCGGGATGCGTGAACCGCATAGTTGAAGGCCGTGCCCACCTTTGCAGTGGCACCTGGCAGCGCAGTAAATGCCTTTGTGGCTGCAGTGTATGTTCCAGCCTTCAGGACTGGCAGTCCGGCGTGCGGCCCGCGGTAAACCCAGAAGTCGTTGTGGCGGTCGCGCCAGGTGAAGCTGTCGTAGTGGCCGAAGAGGCTGCTGGCTGCGAACGTCGGATTCCATCCGCCGGGAACATCGCCGCCTGAGGCCGGTGGCTCCGTGTTATAATTGACGGCGCTGTCTCCACTGCCTTCGACCGGTTTGGCCAGCAATGGAAGAGGCATCGGTGCCTGCAACAACTGACCTGCAGGAACGATGTAATCAAAGACATATCCGGCGGAGGGCTTCTCGCGCAGGACCTTGAAGGCCGACACCGCCGGGCGCCCGTCCTGCGCGGTGTATTGGACCAGCACGAACGGATGGGACGAGTAATTGGTTGCGGCAGTCAGGTTCAAGTCATCCCGGGTGGCAAACGCCGTTCCACCCGCCATGATCGCATGTTCCTCATTCGGGTTGTAGCCGGGCAGCGATGGATCATTTTGTCTATAGATCGTCCCGAGCGCCTCGAATGTGTTTAACGTCCCGCTCCCCAGCTTGCTTGCCAGAACGATCTCACGGGGATTTGTCGGCCACTCGATTGTGTAGCGCCCGACGACGGCAGGCCAGTAGATCGTTGCGAAGCCAAGTCGGTTGTTTCCCGCATTGGGACCGGCCACGGTCGAATTCGTCCGGAACCACCAGACTTCAAGCTTGTTTGCCCCGGGAATTGCATTCACTGGAATGATCGCCCCCTGATTTGCCTCGGTGAAGCTCTTCACGAACGGATCAATGTAGGCCCCGGGATGATATGAAATTCCCATGTCAATATTCAAATGGCCCGCAAAATAGGCCCCACTGCCCCCCTCGTCAGAGGGTGCGTCAATGCGGTTCCCGACATATACCGTCTGCTGAACGATGCGCGGACTGTTAAACACATCCTGCCAGAGTTCTTTCTTCGGTGCCGCTGCCATCAAACTAATGGGTGGATCGGGCAGAAAACCCGGCTCAAGAACAACCGTCGGCGCCACTCCAGGGTTCGCCACGACCGTAGGAGCTGTCCCGGGATTGGCAACAACGGTCGGATAGGCGCCGGGATTCGGCACCACGGTAGGCGCAGCTCCTGGATATGCCGCAAAGGGCGGGGCCGCCCCGGGGTTGCCTACCTGCGTTGGGGCTGCTCCAGGGTTTGCCACAATTACGGGCATTGGATCGAGCAACGCATCAAGATTGGCACCAACTGCTATGACACCCCCCGGCGGCAAAGCCCGTGTCGCCCCAAAGTCGGAAGGGCGATAGATTCCACTCGGGAAGCTTACCTGTGAAAGAGCAGACGCAGCTGAGTCATCAAAAATAAGAGTGAGATTGGCCCCCCCAGGGGCTCCCCCACCCGCAACGTTCATCAGAGTAGCGACCCTACCAGCAGGCCCGACAACTCGGATAACTAAGTCATTTGGCCAGGTGTGTGAAATTCCGTTGATCGCCACTATTATTTTGTTGACGGCATTTGCATATCCGCCAACACCAAACCCGGAGGGGTAGGGTGTGCCAGTGCCGATCTGCGGAATCGTCACGCCAGCTCCTGTGAAAAAGTTGGTCGAGTAGACACCTGCGGCATTTGTGGTTACCACCCCCAACTGCCAGGAGCCGATGCTTCCGCTGTCCCCGGCTGACATATCCTCGACAAAGAGGTTCCAAGTCGCATTGACACCCCGCAACTTGGCTGTCGGGTAGGTTGCCAGATAGCTGTTGTAGGCGGCCAAGTTCGCCGACCACGCGTTGGACATGGCTGGGTAGTTCGTATACAAAGCGATGTTGCGCAGCCAGTTTGTGTAGGTCCCATAGGCGGTGAGCGCCGTGTTATAGGTGCCGGAAACCGCCAAATAGTTGGTGTAGGCGGCATAACGGTTTGATGACCCAAGATAGTTGGTGTAGGAGGAATACATCCCACTATAGACATTCGAGGCGGAGACATAGCTGTTATACGCCGCCAGACTGGCCACGTAGGTATTGGATACCCCAAGGTAGTTGGTGTAGGTTAGTGCCCTCGCATTGTAGGTATTTGACACCACAAGATAGGCGGCATAGTCCACCTGATATTGGGCCTGTTTCGAAGCGACACTGTTCGTGTAATCCGAGTAAATTCTGTCAAAGTTCACATAGTTGGAAACCTCCACAAGGTTCATCGCCACGGAGGAGTAGAAATTCGTGGATTTCAGACTACTGTCCAGCCAGGAGTAAACGCGCTCAAACCCCACATACTCCCCGGATGTAAACCGGAGCAGTGTGCGGTGCGCGGTCGCGGATGCGTCCAAATAGGTGTAGAACTTAAACTCGCCCGTCAGCTTGGCACGTGGCCGGTCCAAGGGATCCTGATAGGCGATGAACGGGACATTGTCTGTCGGGAGCTGGATCGCAGTCGCCTTGGATTCCTCCTCATTTGCCACATCGGGGCGGATGTATTGACTGTATCTATTCACTGCCGTAGGCCACACCTGATGGTAACGCCCAAAGGCCTTGGGCCACTTGATCCCCGCAACTCCAGCCTCAAGCCAGTGAACCAGACAGTCGTTCGGGTTTGTCGTTTCTCGGGTGGCATACAGGTCCCGCCGTCCCGTCGCCGCCACGTTGTGCCGATACACGAAGGTGGAATCAAGACTGACCACGGGCTCCGCGAACAACTCATCAGCCGATTCAGGCGGGGGGGGCACCAGACGCTCACCCAGCTCAACCGTCATGTCATTTGCCACGGGCTGCTTGATGACGTCCACGATCTCGTAACCAAGATGTTCCCGGGTTCTCCCATCCGGACTGGCATCCCCCAGAAATTCGACAAAAGCACGCCCTTCCTTGTTGTAGGCATAAATGAATCCCTGCCCCTGATCATACCAAAGCGTCCGCAACTCCGCCAAAGGGGCATTAGTGGAGCCTTCAGTAGGGCTCGTATAACCTGGTCCGTGATACTCCTCCTCAACTGTACGGGGAAATTCGTTATTGTAGGCGATACTGATCCCGCCAACACGCCCTCGGGGGACAGCCACAGGCAATCCCGTTACCTGATACTCCCGTTCCGTCCAATACATCAGCAGGGGCGGCTTGGAGGCGCTTCCCGACACGATGTAGTTTTCCGTAAACAGGAGGTATATGCTCCCCCCATTCGTTTCAAAGCTGGATGCCCCTCCCTGGTTGGCGTAGGTGGCTGGCAGATTGGCAGCGGTGTATGGGGCAAGCTTGCGCCAGGTCACCGTGATGGGGCCGGGCTGGATGGCAAAAACCTTCCTGGCATGCGGGCTGTAGTAGTAACCACTGTTAAGATGGTTGTTCGTCGAATAAGGCTCGGACTGCCAATAGGACTCGCCAACCGTGGTGAGCATGGCACCCGTCTCATCATTGGCAGGGACCGTCACCTGACTTCCGAATTGGAAATTCACCTTTCGGGCAAGGTAGGGGTTGCCCACCTGTGCCCTCCGCAGCACGAACAAGACCGTGTTGTTCGAATAAGCCCTGGGCAACTGCATGGCTGTCGCAACACTCGCTGAGAAGGGGTTCGCGCCCAGCAACAGCGGGGAATTACTCAACGCCTGCCAGTTGGTTCGGACAGCCATGGCACCGAAGCCAACCATCCCATTGAACTGGTTGATCGTCGGAGTGTTGTAACTCCCGGACTCGGTCATCCCGGTCGGCATTCTCCCATCGGAGCCCGCCGGACTGTTGCTGACTGAAGAGATGGGGACACCCCTCATTGACTGCAGGTTGTAAAAAGTCTCCTGCTGGCGGAACTCAAACGGCACAAGTTCAGCCACCGTGTTCAAGGAGCGCAACACCATGCAGGCCAGCAGCAGGGCAAAGCTCCGCCCGAACACTCGCCTGCAGCCGCCCGACTTGGCGCACCCCAAACCGCCAATGTCCTGTATTTCACGGAGAAGGGTACCTCCCGGCACCTGACGAGGGTGGACCTGCGGAATGCCCCCACCAGCGGGAGGTGTGGAGATGAGAGGTATCTCCCCCCCGAACTCTCTCGGAAGATTAAAAGCTTTTTTCATGATGATTCCTTCCGCTTGACCGACGCAGGAGGAGTTTGGTTCGGACAATTATTGGACGCGCATGATGTAGGCCAGCACGTAAAAGGGTGGCATGGTGTTATGAGCCCCCGAGCCGCCTGTAGAGTTGATCGACACCCCGGTCGTGGCACTTCTAATTGAGATGCCCGTGTAGGCGCTACTTGTATTACCGCTGGCGCCACCCCGGTCTGTTATTTTGGCGTTACCATTATTCCAGCCATCCGCGCTACCGTTTAGTCCATGGGAATGACTGGGGTCATTAACACCATGACTATGGCTCGGATCGGAGACTCCGTGACTATGCGAAGGCATTTCAGCTGCCGAGAGGGTGTGATTCTCCTCACCACCGGTCGTATTCAACGTGCGTGCGGTAAGTCCGCTACCTGCGCCTGATCCAAGCACAAACCGCCCCCGAAGATCAGGGGTCGCCTGGCCATTCACCGTTCTGCCGTCACATATGGCCCAGCCGGTGGGAATCGAGGTGCCGGACCAGAGAACGATTGTGCCGACCGGCACCGAGCCGGGCCCGACAAATCCGCTGCTCGCCGTAATGGTGCTGCCATTTACCGTCGTGCCGGTGACCGTGGTGCCGGTGACGCCGTTGGCTGTCACATTTCCGCCCACTGTAACGCTCCCGCTGACATTGGCCGTGCTGGCACTGATGGTCCCGTTCACATCAAGAGCCGTGCCAGGGATGGCTCTGTTGATGCCGACGTTTGTGCCGAGCAGGGTGACGACCTGTCCCCCCACACTGTTCATGAGGTTTTTCGCATTTACTGCGGTCTTCGCAAGCAGCGAATACGGCGTTGGCAGAAGCCTCAATCTTGGCAGGATGGTTGAATCCGCCCCTCCGGCCCCCACGCCCCTGACAGTCATTTCGATATAGCGGTCGGAGGCATCGACGTTCGTGAACAGGGTCGAGATCGCCGGCCTTGCCTCAGTTCCATAGCTGCCACCCTCTCCGAGCACCAGGCTGAAGTAGCCCTTGTCCGCCGTGACGGTTTGCACCTCCGTCCAAAGGCGGTAGGAAGCTCCACTGGCGGTCTCATGGTTGTAGATGCGGAAGATCACATCGTAATTCTTGGGGGCCGTGGCTCCCAAGGGGGAACCCGTGGCATCCACCAGGTAACCTTGATAGGTCAACTTTTCCGGCGGATTGCCGTCTGCAGCCCGGAGGGCGGGCAGGATGGAAACCATGGCGAAGAGGCACAAGGCCGTGTATCGCACTGTCTTCGTGATCATTGATGTCGTTTTCATATTTGATTCCTAAAATTTGTTGGTTTTGGGTTACTGGGCGGCCGCTGGCCGCGTCAATGTGGGTATGGATGAGATCCTGCTCAGGCTGAAGCTTCCGCGCACTTCAAACACCCTCGTGTCATACGTGCCCCCTGCCCTTGCCAATCCCTTCACGGTGATCGTCTCCGCATACGTTCCGCTCACGCTCTTGCCGGAGGTCGTAAAGGCCGCGCTCTCCCCCTCAGGTGGCACAACTCCCAACCGGATCTCCCGCGTCACCGTATATGACTCGGACCCCTGCCCCAGCTGGTTCTTGAAACTCGTGTCCAGATTGTCATGGTCCGGGTGATACGTGTGCAGAAACGGGTTCGACTCCTGATCGTCATAGTTCAACGTCACCACTGTGCTCAGGTTCGTCCCCACTCCCAATGCCCCGTTAAACGACCAGCACCCGTTTGTCCCCGTCCACGGCAGGTGTGCCGCGCTCAACCTCCGCGCCTGGCTCAAATAGGGCGCCCCAAGGGACGCTTCGCTCAGCGCCACCACCCCGTTCGTCCACGGGTCCATTCCCACAAAGGCTCTCTGCAGCAGCACTGCGTTCCCGCCGCCCACCTCCGGGTTGTGCACGATCAATCTCAACGGATAGGCCCGGGCCACAGTTCCGATGTTCGTGTTCAATCCCGTCACCACATACTGCCCGTTGGTGTCCATCACCGGGGTGTTCTGGTTGTCCCGATTGTAGCTCTTCAGATACTGCCCCACCTGCGTCACCGTCGCTGCTCCCACCCACAGTCCGGCACTGGAGGCGGCAGAGGCCGTCACCGGCATCTCCACCTGTGCATG
>CAIWMU010000187.1 GCA_903913865.1 uncultured Verrucomicrobia subdivision 3 bacterium | reverse complement strand
CCCTGGAGCGGCAAGATCGCGGTGCTGGTCGCTTCGCTCGACATCATTGCCTTTCCCACCGAAGCGATGCCCAAGCACTATCGCGACCGAGCCGACGCGGAAAACGGATTCGACGAACTTAAAAACCAGTGGGGATGGAACGGCTTTACCACCCGCAAGCTCACGCCTTGCCGCCTCATGGCCAATCTCATTGCCCTGATTTACAACTGGTGGAATCTCTATCTGCGCTTTTACGATGAGGGCCACCACCGCGAGGCCATCCGCAGCCGTCCCATGCTCATGCAGGGAGTGGCTAGGCAACTGCGCAGTGGCGGACGCAGCACCGTTCGGGTGAGCGTGTTGCATGAAAAAGGCGATCTCATTGCGCATGCCGTCACGCTCATTAGCAAGGAGTTACACAGCATCCGCGCCATCACTGAGCGATGGAGTGTGAAGCAGCGCTGGACCCTGCTTCTAACCCGGCTCCTGCGCCGTTGGCTGGGCGGAAAATGGCTTCCAGGTCTGCCGGCTGAGGCTGCGTTGCTACTATCAGGTTGATACCTCGCCCCTCACCGCCCTCCTCCACCCGAAAACACCCGCCCCAAAGGCGGGCGGACGGAGAAACTATGCCTCACTCACGAATCTCATTTTCCTTTTTAGGCTAATGCCTTTGCGCGCGGATTGTTGACCACAGCCAAATTGCCGTGGCGGAAAGAACCAGCACACCTGCGGCAATGAGGGGCCACCTGCTAATCAAAGACTCTTCACTGGCCTCTGCGGAAGCATCGGCGAGGGTGACTGAGGAAGGGGGGCCATTGGGCGTCTGCGGCATCTGTCGCAAGTCCAGACGTGCCTTTCTTGGATTCTTGGAGAACTCCTTTCGCCACTTGGTTTCGATCTCGGACCCCCTTTCGAGCCTTCCTTCCGCAATCAGGCGGTCCAATACCTCGCTTTCATCGTATTCCGATATCGCTAGGTGGCGGAACGCGTTCTGCAACTGTATTGCGCATGCATCCAAGGCACGGTAGCCCGGATGAAACAAACATGCTTTTGTCACTTGCACCTGGAATTCCTGGCTAACCGCTCCGGCTATTTCCGGTAGTCTGTTTCCCTCATACGTCTGCAATAATAGATATACATCATCAAGGTGCGCCCGCCCAATATCATCCTTTGCCTTCTCACGAATGTGTTTGGGTGCAACAGCCAAGTCCTCGGGCAACTTGTCAAGCCGCTTGAGAATCTCAGTCTTGAGTTCCTGAGGTCGCTTCTGGAGTTCGGCATATTCTTGCCTTCCTGCGGATGCCTCACTTCGGTATAAATACCTGTCGACAAGATCCGAAGTGTCTTCGCCTGAAAGATCCTGAACCGGAACAGGCTCACGCGCCTGCTTTCGGATCTTGTCCATCTCGATACGGAATCGTTCTTCCGGAGACAATTCCGAAGCTGCTCCCCCTCCCTCTGACGGCGGCGGATTGCGCAATATTCGCGCAATGGAATCCTCATTGGGAGCGGGAGGATGAAGGTCGGCGCCTTCCGAGCGCAATGCTTGGAAAGCAGCAGCGAGAGCAACAACACGGACAACGGGTTTCATGGTAAGGCAACCAAACAATAGTGTTTCCAGATCTTGGTCTGCCGGGGCTGACCATATCACAGGGGGCAACGGTTTGCGCTCCTGAATCGCCACCACCCGAACAACGCCATGATAAGAAGCCCGGCCAGTGCGATGAGCCAACCAATGGACGGAGCATTTGAAGAATCTTCGGAAGCTCCCTTGTTGGCTTCCGGACCCGGAACGGATGCCGACGGCCTGCCGCCGCGCTGGTCGCCAACACTCGGATTCGGCTTCCGCCGAACTCCGCCCTTGTCGAACTCTCCGGAATCAATTCGCTTCAGAAGGTTCCTTGATTCGGCCAATGCCCTGGATCTCACAAGATAATCCGGGTGGGTTTGAAATATCCGGATCAACTCCATGTCATCGGGAGTTCCGCTTTCGCCAAGCACACCCAAGCAGGACTGAATATATCCCTGTTTACCGTCGGCATCTTCACCCTCTGACATTCCCGGTAGGTTGGCACGCACGTAGATGAGCAATTCAGATGGGTCACCTGGTGCCGTGCGAAGGCCGTTGATGGCGTTGGTCATCTTGTGGTAGTCTCCCTTGTAATCCACCGTGAGCAAATACATGAGACCGGGACGCACCTTGTCTCCCAAATCGCGATACCACTGGAGTCTATCCCAATAGGGATCTCCCTTTGGGTAGCCCGGGGGCTCCGAGTAGTGCCCATGCTCATTGAACATTGCCATGACTTGCCTATCCAAATCAGAAAGATGAGGCAGTTCCGCCGCAGGGTACGATGCAATGATCGACAACAGCATTAACGTAAATATGGTTTTCATGGGAGATTATTCAATGTAATCGGACTCGAATATATAGTCATCTTGTTCCTTTGTCAATCGCTTCGTGTCGCGTTCATGGCTGGTAGCCGAAGCGAGCCCCACATAGCTGACATGAGTTCTCATGAGATTGCAGGTTTCACTGTAATGATTGTTGATATTTCCTCCTTGGCCATTGAGGAGAATATGTCCGACTTCATGCGCCAATGTGATGGGCTCGTGATTTTGCAGCGCAATAACAACAGTGCCCTTAAAATTATCCGCGTTTGACCAACCTCTTGGAAAGGCCATTCCGTTGGGATGACCTGATGGCGTTTGCGCGGAGTTTAACTCTGCATTCACATAGATTGCGATCACGTCGGACTGGTCGTTTGGTGTGGCGTAGGCGTTCAGTAGTGCAAGTGCCTCGGGTTCCAGGGTTCCCAATGTTTGGAGTGTGTCAAGTAAGAGGCCGTCATCAAGATCGACGCCAGTCGGTGTTGGGACGCATTGAACTGATCCAGTGACTTCCAGTCCAATTTGTGCATAGATCTGGCGTACAAGGCTGATATCATCGAGGACCTTCCCCACCAACTCCATTTCGATTTGGCCGTTTGGAGTTAGAATGTAGGAGGTGATATTCACAGAGCCCCTTATCTTCACTGGAATTTTGGCGATAAGATCTCCATCGGCGCCATTGATCCGAAATTCCACATCGCTCCCCAACGCGACGATGTGGGTCTGATCATTGATTATGTTGTCCGTCATAAATCGATTATCCGCCGCGTCAGCGACGAGAATTAGCGACTTCGACACGAATTCTTGCGCGGGAGATCCCGCAGACGCAGGGCAATCATCCAGCATGACTTCAGTTGGCGCATCATTGTATTCGGTGGCGGAAGTGTTTTGTGATGAAACAAACACCGATCTGAGGTCTGCTGGGACCGGTCCGGAAATCTGAATCCGGAACCGATCAACGTCCGCCATACCAGGAGAATCGATGAAATCATTTCTGAAGTTCCCCGTGGAGACCCACGCCTCCTCCCACTTCGCTACCTTCAACTCGTCGGTTGCAATCCATCTCCCCAGCACGGAATCGTGCATTTGGATTTCCACCCGCAGGAGGCCCACCGCAACGTGGCTTGGGTAAGCACCATCCGCGATGTTGGTGGCGGAGACGTCCACCGCGATTGTCAGGGGCGCGTTGGCGGGCGCGGTAAAAACGCGGAGTTCCTCGATGTGGGCTGGCACCGGAAGCCCGGTGATGGCGGTACCGTTGATTTCGTCAATCTCCCACTCGGCGTGGCGGCTGTTGACGTCAATCTGACCCTCTATGGGATCACCCTGGGAGGGAGTGGCACTCCACTCCAGCAGGTCATTGAACTCGGAGGACGGGGGTTCCGTGTATGTCGGATACTCAGCGCTTGCGGTTGCCACCACGAGAATGGCGGTCTGGCCGGCAGCAATGGTGAGCGTCCCGGTGCGGGTAATGGCGGCGTTCTCAGCGCCATTGCCGGTGACGGAAATCCAGCTCCGGGCGGAGGCAGGGTCGGCGGTGGTGGGATTGGTACCGGCCAATGCTTCTTCGGCGATGCTCGTGCCGTCGGCGTCAGGGTCGGCGTTGGGATCGATGGTGGCGAGGCCGCCGCTGAGCAGGACGGCGGTGAAATGGGTGGCCAACCAGGAATCAGGAATGCCGGATACGGTGGTCTTGTTGTTGGGATCAGTGCCCAGTCGGTGCTCTTCGCTGTCGGTCAGCCCGTCTTGGTCCATGTCGATGTCCGCGACGGTGACGCGGAAAAAGAAGGATGGACCGTCTCCAATGGGTTGGCCGGCCTCGACGGGGGAACCGTCGCAGAGGATGGTGTCGCCCAGAGTCGTCCAGGTAATGAGATCGGGGCTGTGCTGGACGGTGTAGAGCTTGCCCGGCAGGCCGGTGAACGTGAGAACCAAACTCTCGGGGCTTTTTTCCGTGGTGATGCCGTCCACGGTTTCGTAAACGGCGGGTGCGATGCGGAAGCTGGGCTTGAAGTAACCGGCGGGGGGATTGGGGTCGCGGTGCAGCGTGCCCGCCGCCTCTTCCTCGGCGTTGGTCCAGCCGTCGCCGTCGTCATCGGCGGCGGGGTCGAAGGCGGTGAAGAGTTGGCCGGAGTTGGTGTCGAGTTCCCAGATGTCGGAAACGCCGTTGTTGTTGGAGTCCAGCGCGGCGCGGGCGGGCAGGAGGGCAAGCGGAGTTACGAGCAGGACAGCGGCACGGTGGCGGCAGATGGACGAGGGGAATGAACAGGCTGGAAGCCCGTTTTCCATGACCGGCTGGAAGCCTGTCCTACGCGGCCGGGGCCGGGGGCGGCGGGGTTGCGGCGGGCCTGCGGGACGGCTTGGCGGGGCGGCGGGCCGGGGCAGATAGGGCGTGGGATCTGGGATTTCCGGGGCGGTGGTCCTGAGCCAATAGCGGACGGTGATGTCCTCGGGTTGCGGCGGGTGGGCTTTCAACTCCGCCTCGCGGGCGATGCGGGCCTGCTCGCGGTCCTGATAGGCCGTGTGGAGCCGGCCGCGCTCGTTGTTATACACCTGGTGGAGTGCGTCGATGGCGGCGAGTTGGGCGGGCGTGGCGGCGGCGTCGCCCGTGATGACGAAGGTGGCGGGG
>CAIWMU010000186.1 GCA_903913865.1 uncultured Verrucomicrobia subdivision 3 bacterium | reverse complement strand
GGTGGGGATGCAGTGCGGGGCCTGCGAATACGCCGGTGAATGCCGGGACTGGTGAGACAGGGAACCCTTATACAACAACGAAGAGTCAGGGCCGGATGTCCCCAGGGATGTCCGGCCCTATTTTCACATCAACAAACAACATGGAAAAGGGGACAAGGCAAAAGCAGTTTAGACCGCCCGGTATCGCCGAAAGAGATCTCCCAGAATGTCCGTTATATCTGCCAACCCCAGCCAAAAATCCAGCTGAGGAAAGCGAGGATCTCTCAGCTGTCAATCGCCATGATGAATCAGCAAATCACCCTGACTCCTATCTCAAGTTGGGGACTTATGGACTGCGCCTGGTTAAGGAACCCTCAAGCGGTAGAAACGATGCCCCATGGCTGGCGTGACTTCGTCGGTGAATGTCCCTTTATCAGCGGTTATCTGAACAGTTCCGTTAGTCTGCCATGCCGTTAGGTTCGTGGACATCAGGATCGTGACCTGGCTGGCGCCCGGGGCGGATACGTCGAAGCGGACCGGACCTGCAGGAGGCAGGACAACGGAACCGGAAACGATCGTTGGCGGGTCGACGATACTGAAGGAAAAGTCTGATCCATCGGCGACCGTGCTGTTGGTCAGGCTCGAAATTCTTATAGTATAGTCCCATCCCGGGGCCAGGCTGGAGGGAATGGACCACTTGAGCGCCCCTGTGCTTGGGATGCCCGCTGCCAGACTCCTTAAGAAAGTTCCCCCTTTGTAAAGTTCGACCTTACAATTTTCGGGTATGTTGTCGCTCCATTGGACAAAATAGGAAAGTCCTCGCCGCCAGGCTTCCCCGCCATTTGGTGTCACCACTGTCAGAGAAGGAGCAGCCGCCGCGAATGATCCTGTTGACCAGTCCCCGACACCGGCGTTATTTGACGTTTTTACCCGATAGAGGTAGGCCGCATTAGGGGTGGCGTTGGTCCACACAAAAAAAGCGTCCGTTAGGTTATCTTCATCCACAAGCGGAGTGGTGAAATTCTGATTGGTGGAAATCTGGAGAGCATAGGAAGTTGCAAAGCCCTTCGGGGACCATGAGAGGAATATGGGGAGTTCCTGATTTACGCCGTAGGAGGTTGCCGGGTTGGCTGCGAGCGGCGCAATCACCTCCGAAGTTTGGGCCCCGCGGTAATTCTCGACCGCATTCAGGATGGGTGGAAAAGCCACCTCCGCAATATCCGGGTAGCCAAAAATGAACTCGCCCAGATCTCCAAAGAGGCCATTAAGGACAACTGAAGTCGTAAGCTTTCCAGTGGCGGGGTTGAAATCTGTCTGCTGTGCAGTAAACGTTCCATGGCCGCTGGAATCCCGGTGGTAGACCGTCAGGCTGGAAGGACGGGTAAAGCCAAAGGAGGCGATATCGAAGCTGAAAGTGCCTTCGAGGGAGTCAAGCGCGCTCTCGAAGACTTTCACGCGTAAAGGAAGCACGCGTGGAGCTTTGCCGACGAAAACGGGATATAAGGGGGCGTAGGGCTCCCGGGTGATTGCCAGGGAGTTATAACCACCACCTTCGGAGGTCATTTCCAATGTTACTCCGGTGTCGGCGAATTCGTAGGAATTACCCAATGTCAGTTCAGCTTGAAAACCAGTCTTACCTTGCGATTGTGCCGGATACGGGAATCGGAAAGCCCGATAGCTCGCGACCAGGGGGTCGTTGAAGCTCATCTCGAAGACAACCCGCCCGGCAGGCGTAACCTCGGTGCAGGCAGGAACCTGATAATTTGTAAGGCCGCCAATGCCCACCACGATGCCGCCGCCGCCCCAACCGATGAAGGTGTTTCCGTTGGGCAACCGTTGGGCGCTGCCGGCATGCCAACTGTAATGAGGGGTAGCCGGGGAATAACTCCAGACAAGTGTGGCAATTTTTTTGGTTTCATCGAGCCGGTATTCGTACACTTTCGAGGATCGTGTGGCCAGCTGGTCCGCATTGGAGAAAATCAGGATGTTGCCATTCGAAAGGCGGCTCAAGCTGTGACCGGAGAAATGTGTCATCGCTTGTGCCGGGGGCACTCCGACGAAGGAAAACTGGTTCCCCAGGCCTCCCAGGCGCCACATGACCTCACCCGTTTGCCGGTTGATCTTTTCGACATCCATCATGAAGTTCGAGATGAGCAAATTCCCGTCGTCGTCCATCGTAACTGTGTTCAGATGAAAAGAGTCCACGACAGGATTTCGCGCGACCGGCATGACGCTCAAGACCGGGCCATAATAACCTTGGAACGTATAATGGTCCCACGAACGCCACTGCCAGACGACGTTCCGCTGAGCGTTCAATTCCTGAATAACCGAACCCGCAACCAGGGCGTTGGGGTAACCTCCAGGCACGAGACGGCTAAGGTCCATGTAGGATTGATAGTAGCTGAGAACCAGCACGTTGCCATTGGGCAGGACCTCAAGGTCGTGCGATTCCGGCAGATAGCCGTTACCTGCACTGATGGTCTCCACTGTATTGTAATTGCCATCCAAAACCTGGTGATAGACATCGCCCCCTCCCGTCCAGGATAGTGTGTGATACCATGGAGCGTGGTGCAGCAGGCCGTTGGGCAGGACCTTGAGGTCGCAATCAATATTCGTTTGCCGCTGATACCAAACAGGGGTGCCATCGTTCCTCAGGATCATGGAGTAGTAGCCAACATTGGTTGAGGTCTCGGTGACTGTCAGGAAAATGTAACCATCACCCACCGAGTTGGTTTCGCTGGTCGTGATCTTGAAGGCCGGAAAGTCTGGAGGCAGTTGGGCACGGACCAGAGCGTTCGTTAATAAAAGCCCGAGGGCGGCGCATACTAGGGTTTTTGCCTTTGATGTCATATTTGTTTTAAGTTTCGTGTTTCGAATGTCGCGCTATCGCGGTGGTGCCTGTCTAACGGAGAATCCAAAATACGTCAGCGTGTAATCGCACGGTAGTAGCGGGGTGTTGAACCCGTGGCTTCCATGTCTACGAACTGGTAGTTGCTCTGTTCGGTGTTCAGGGTAGCTTCCCCAATATCATGCCAGGCAGACAAGTCGTCGCTCGCCTGGATCGTATAAGCTCTTGCTGGATCAGCCGAGAACTCGAGGAGCGGGTAACCGTCGGCAGCGCTTACTGTGAGGTCCCGAACCGGCAGGGCCGGATGACCGTAGAGGTCGGGAATCCTCCAACTCCGGTAAACGTAACAATCCTTATACGCGTTGGAGGTGTTGTCGTATTCAGTTACCGCCAGATCGAACAGCACTTCGGGAGGCGTATCATGGCTGATTTCCTTGATCCGCGCCATGCTTGCCGAGGGTCCATAGGAACTCGGAGCGACCCCGTTGACGTATCTCACACTCCCAAACGTGACAAGGATATTGCCCGTCAGGGGAAGTGGTTCCGCGTTCCCGACCCGATCAGTGTATAGACGTTCCCGCTGGTTGCTGCCGTAGTCCCAAACCTGGGATACCTCCATCAGGGTCTCGTCGATTTGATATTCCACCCCACGGCTGTAATTGGCTGGATCGGGCACAGAAGCGCCGAAGGGAGTCGCGCGATAATTGCCATTATCATAGAGGAGCAATGTTCCGCTTGGGGTTAGCGTGGCAGAATGCTGTCCGTATTGCCAGGAAAATGGCGAGCCCACGGGTGTCAAAAGGTAGGGCTGCCACTGAGGTCCCCAGTTCTCGTGGGGTCCGAGAATCCAAATGAGTTGACCCGTGGTTCTGGAGAATTTAATCACGGCGTTTTGATGCCGGAGCGAGACGATAATGGAGTCGCCTTCCGGGTTTTCCACGACGGAGTTGCAGTGCTCCGAGTCACAAACTGACGTGCCCAACGTCGTCATGTAGGTGATCCGGCGCGGGTCCAACATGCCAATCATCGACCACGTGTTAAGCACCGCTGAGTTCGTCGCTGAGATCTCCACGACGCGCTGGTAAACCACATTCGTGGCGGTGCGGGTGGGGGCATTTGAAAGTGTGGTGCTGGTTGGGTAGTTGGTGACGACCGCACCGGCATCGCTAAGGTATAAAATGGTGTTGTGGGTCGTGAACAGCCCGTCATGCGGATTGATCGTCGCGCCTTTGGGCACCGACCATGTTCGAACGGTTTGTCCGACGAGGTTCATCTCGACAAAGTTGGTGGGGGAGAAGAAAAACAGATTACCATTGGGCAACTGTCGAACGTCGAGTTGTGAGGCGGTTGAACTGTACCAAACCACCTGGCCGGAGCCATCCACAATGACGTGGTAACCTTTGGTGGCGCTGTTAATGGCCACGCGAAAAAGGGTGTAGCCAGGCTCCAGGCGTTCGGGTTGGTTTGTGAGCAGCTTGATGCGGGGAAAGTCAACAGGCAGAGGCGGGCTGACGAAAATGACGGACTGGGTGACAACCGTTGAATTCCGCTGCTTGTCGGTTGCCGTTACCAGGATCCGGTTCGTTCGTCCCGGGTGGAAACCAACCAAAGGCAGAAACTGCTGATTGGTGTAAACATAGAAACTCCTGCTCCAGGTTGACGTTCCATCGTCAACATCAACACTCACTCGGGCCCCTACGTCAGTTGTCAGGCTTAACAGGCCTGCCAGTGGGGCGTTTTTTGCTGGAATGAAGGACGGTCCCGATAAGACAGTCAGCCCCGGGGCGGAACCTGAAAGCAGGAACAGAACCAGAGCCGCCTTAATGATGCACCCGAGGTTCGGAGGAGTGCCAATCGTGTCACACATAATATTCACATGTTATCAGCCATGATCTACGGAACGACATGTTCCGAGCCACACCAAAATGGGGGAGATTTCACCGCACAAGAAGACACTGCTCCTCAGTTCTTTAGACGCCCGCCCCGCCGAAAAGTTACAACAATCTACAATTGGCCATTCCGGGAGCAGTTGAATTGGATGTCGTCCACGATTTGTTGGCGCCATCCACGGGATTTGGATTGCGGACCTTCCAGCTCAGAAGTGCAGTTTGACTCAAGTTATGGCACCCGGGGGATGGCCAGTTTGGCCTCCCGGAGCCGGTCCGGTGAGGATTTGCGAACAACGGGGAAGGGGGCAGTGGGACCCATTTCGCGTTGTAAATGTCGCCATTCCCGATGTGGAGTTGGGGACGGATGCAATCACACGCCGGTTCCTGGATTTCACGCTTCGGTGTCGATGGAGTAAGGGAGGGGTTCAGAAAAATGTATATTTGTTTATTGTGGGCCCGCTGATGGTTCACTGAATAAACAACAAAAACACCCTACACGCTGTTAAGAATTATGGAGGTTCATTGTGTGTTATGGTGTGAGAAGAGCTGTTAAATTAGTTGTTGCGCTTCCGGCAGGTTTTTGTATAAATGCTCTCAATTCCTAAGGAGTTGGTTGTGGAGATGTGGCGGGGGTGGCCTTGGGATCAGCGGATTATCCCGCGTGTTCCTCCTCCTCCGAAGCACCTCCCCGCCAACACCCGTTTCGGCATGGCCGATTCAGGGACCGCCTTGGGAATTTGGGTGCGTGCTGGAATTTGCGGTTTTGGAGCTCCGGCTTCAGAAAGAACGGTATTGACCTTAAGAACATCGCCTTGCGCGATGGCCGGAATCCTCCACCGGGAGGCGCTGGATCTGCCAATTTCCAAGGCGGGCAAGTGGCGAAACCGCGCCCACACCCCTTCCACTACCCCTGGCAAGGAGTTGTTAAACGAATTCTCCTCCCTTCCTTCTACTTCCGTTCGGTTCGTTCGATTCCCCTTTCCCGTTGGCCCCTTTCAAAATTTTAACACTGAGGTTTCCAGCCTGGGACAGAGGCGTCTTTCTCCACCGTCAACACCCTTCGTGGCTCGCCACCGCCTGCTGGTGTAGTATGCTGGGAAAGAAAGAACTCGCCGTGCTGTTACCTCGTCGGGCCGGCTTGCGTAAGGAAGGGTGACCAGGCCCAATGTGGCGTGGCGAATCAATGTGTAATCGAAAGGCAATATGGTGAAGCAGGTCATCGTGCTCGGGCTGGCGGCTTGGACTGCAGTCGCTCTCGCAGCGCCGCTGCGTGAGACGGGCGTCGCGGCGGATGCAAAGTGGATTGTTCATGGCGATGCCGCAGGATTTCGTCAGACTGAGGTCGGCAAGTATCTTCTTAACGAACTGAGTAATCCGACCAATGAGGCGTTGTTTGCGGCGTTCAAGAGTGTCTGGAACTCCGATCCGCGGACTGACTTGGACAGCTACACGCTTTATGGCGCCACCGCCGCGCCGGCTGATGCGGTGGTGATTCTGAGAGGCCGACACGATATGACCCGCTCAACCGCCGTCTTCAAGACCAACTCGACCTACCGGCTCTTCACCGAGGGCCGGTTCAGCATCCACCATTGGATGGAGGTATCCAGCGTGCCGACCTGGCTGTGTGGCTTCGACGACCGCACGGTGGTCATCACGCGCAAGCATGAATTGATGCGTCAGGCGCTCGCCGTGTTGGAAGGCAAGGCACCATCATTGCAGGCCCCCGAGGCGATAGGCGGCGCGACCAATTACCTGGTGGCATTCGCCAACCTCAAGGCCATCGGCGGAGAAGCCGCTCAATCCATCGCTCTCCAGCACGCGGAATCCGTCAATTTCACCTACACCGAACGGCAGGATCAGGTTGTGCTGACTTCCACGTTGCGGGCCACCGAGTCCAAAACGGCGGGAAAACTCACCGCTGTGTTGCAGGGCGCACTGGCGACGTTGGAACTCAACTCCGAAGCCAAGCCGGACTCCGCAGACCGGGAGGCCCTGTTGCGATTCATCCGGAACATTAGTGTGCGTCAGCAGCAAGAGCGGGTTACGGTCACTGCCATCCTGCCGGTGACCGACTTCATCGCACTGACGAAGAGCCGCGCCTTGCAGCAGTGGCTGGGAATGCGGTGAACCTCGTCGGCTGATGCCCCTCGATCTTGAATTGCTGAGTGAAGCCGACCTGGCCATCCGTGCCCAGGCGGGCGACACCGATTGCTTTGAGATGCTCATGCGCCGCTGCGAACAATCAATCTTTGCTTTTCTGCTCCAGCGTACCTCGAACTGGCACGACGCCGAGGAGTTGACTCAGGAAACATTCGTGCGTGCCTACCAGCAACTTGGCCGATATGATCCCCGGCTGCCTTTCCTGGCATGGCTTTATACCATCGCCCGGCGGTTGAGCATCAGCCTCTATCGTGCCGCAAGCACCCGCCAGCGCGCCGTGGCCCAGGCCGCCATCACGACCGAGGTGCTCACGACCGGCGAGCCCGGTGATGATTGCTCCGCCAAGGAGGACGCCTTGCAACTTTGGGCATTGGCACGGCAGCATCTTCCAGAGCGGCAATTCACGGCGCTCTGGCTGAGGTATGAAATGGACCTGGGTGTGCGTGAGATTGCCCGCACCATGGGCTTGCTGGCTCCGCATGTCAAAGTGCTGCTGTTTCGGGCCAAGCGCACGCTCGGTCAACACCTTCCGAAGACTCCCGCCAAGGCACTCAATTCACCACCGAAACCCACGACGCCACCGCAAGCAAAGCAATCTCAGCCATGAAAACCATTCTTGAGTCTCTGCGGACCCTGTTGAGCAGCGACAGCCAGAATCAGGCGCGCGTGGACGCGCATTTACGCCGCTTAGCTGGCCAAGCCAGCCGAACGGTTCTTCCACCCGGCCTGCACGAACGCATCCTTCACGCCGTGCGACGAGGTGATACCCCTGCGGCGGCACGCCCTGTGCGCGTGCGACTGGCCTATGCCCTCGCGTTTGTGGCTGTCCTGATGTTGATCGGCGGTCTGCTCGTGAACCAGCGGAACCGGCCCCCACAGATGCCCAAGCAGTTCGCCCAGGCAGTGAATCCCTTGGCCGGCTGGGAAACGTATGCCCCGCAACTCGCCTCGGTCCCCATGGCGCGTTTGGTCCCGCCCATGGAGAAGGAGGCCGCACTGCTGGCGCAGGACATCGCCGGCGCCGCCCGCTTTTTGGGCAAATGCCTGGCTGCGCAATAAGTCTGTTACCTGGACCGGGTGGCTTGCGTAATAGTTTGTGAATGGGAAATCAGACCATGAATGAGAACTTTGACCATCAAAGCATCGATAGGAAAGCCGCCGGTCGGCCCGCCGGGTCTTCGTGGCGCGGGCCAGACCGCCCCTCCCGGCGCGCCGCTTTCACCTTGATCGAGCTTCTGGTGGTGGTGGCCATCATCGGTATCCTGGCGAGCCTCCTGTTGCCCGTTCTGGCCAAGGCCAAGGGCAAAGTCAAGGGCGCCGCCTGCCAGAACCACTTGCGTCAGTTGGGACTCTCCCAGCAGATGTACGCCGAGGACAACGAGGGCCAGTTCACCCCGCGCACCTCGCCGCTGTGGATGAGTTGCCTGCTGGTGTATTACAAAAATACCGACGTCCTCCGTTGTCCCGCCGATCCGGTGAAGCCCATGGACACCAACACGCTAATTGGCCCCTTGGGCGCATTGTTCGGTTCCAGCGCGGCCGACCTCGCTCCGCGCAGTTACCTCGTGAACGGCTGGAACGACTGGTTTGAGTCCACGCTTTCGGCAGAGGACTATGAGGCCTTCAAGGCCCACCGGTGGCCGTCCGGCATGCGTCAAAGCGCCGTCCACTATCCAACGGACACGATCCTCTTTGGCGAAAAGGCCACCTATTCGACGCAGGTGCACATGGATTTCTTTCAGGGCCTCGGGAATGACATCGACCAGCTTGAGCAGAGCCGCCACCAGGGTGGATCCAACTACGCCTTCACCGATGGCAGCGTCCGGTTTCTAAAGTCGGGCGGCAGCGTGATCCCCGTTAACTTCTGGGCGGTCACGGACCGCTACCGCCACTCGTCCTTCGCCAAACAATAGGAAGGCCGGCCAGTGCGCGGCCTTGGGCTGGCAACCGCCTGGGTTTCCACAAACAAACGATTAATTCAAGCAGAGTATTGTTATGCAATCTATCCTCCATCGACTGCCTCGGTTCGGTTCAGTTATGGTTCTCACCTTGGCCATCGCTTATGGCACGGGCTGCGGTGAAAATGCTTCTCAAGACAAGGCCCTGCGGGAGCGCCACGCAAAGTTCATCAATGCCCTGTTCACCGAAGATTTCGACGCGTGCGTCACAATCACTGATCCCACCGTTGTTCAAGCCAAGGGCGCTGACACTGTGAAGGGAGTCTACCAGGTGTTGGGAGGCACAATCAAAGCGGCCAATCTGGAAGCGAAAGATGTCCGCATTGATAACACCCTCTTCAACAACGAATTCACTGCGGTCCAGGTCCGAACCAGCTACCGTTCGCAAGGACAATGGCAGCAGCAAGCCCCTTCGCAGTGGATTCGCCGCAAGGGCCAATGGTTCCTGGTGCCCGCCATCTGACCTCAGCTCGTCCCCATGGCGCGTTTGGTCCCGCCCATGGAGAAGGAGGTCGCCTTGCTGGCGCAGGATATCGCCGGCGCGGCTCGCTTTTTGGGCAAATGCCTGGCTGCGCAATAAGTCTGTTACCTGGACACTTCAGGCTGCGTAATATGGAGTGAATGAGAATTTACTCAACGAATCACTTATGAAGACTACCATACAAACACTCACTCAGTGCAGTTCCTGTCTGCTTCTTGTGACGGTCATGGCTCTTGGCACTGGTTGCGGCAAGAAGCCTCCAGCCACTGCTGCCGACGACACGGCCTTGCGAAATCGCCACGCGGAGTTCGTCAAAGCCCTTTTCACCGAGGATTTCGAAGCCTGCGCCAGAATGAGCGATCCCAACGTCATTCAAGCCAGGGGTGCAGACACCGTCAAAGGAGTTTACCAACTGCTGGGCGGCCTGATCAAAGCGGCCAAACTGCAAGTGGAAGATGTTCGCATTGATGGCGTCACCCTCAGCGAGGACGCCGCGGCGGCCCAAGTGCGAACCAGCAATCGCGAGAATGGAGAATGGAAGGAGCAGGCGCCTTCGCAATGGATTCGCCGCGACAGTCAGTGGTTCCTCGTGCCTGCCATCTGAAACCAGCTCGCAGAGGTAAGGTGATGCTTCCCACATGAAGAACTGGATCAGCATAGCGTGGCTGTTTGGGTGCCCGGCGTGGTCGCTCTGGGCGGCGACCAACAACACCGCCCAGGAGTGGTTCGACGCCAGGCATCTGACGGAGATTCGTCTTACGATGGCGCTCCCCGATTGGGAGGCCATGCGGCATGAGCATCGGGATCTGCTGGCCGAACTCGGCCCCACCCGGTTTGACCAGGCGTCACCGAAACCATACCGCACCTACCGCGCGGAACTGGTGGTGGACGGGGTGGCAGTCGGAGCTGTGGGCATTCGCAAGCGCGGTTTCCTGGGATCCTCCAGCTTCCAGCGTCCCTCACTGGGTCTGCGCTTGGATGAATTCGACCCCAACGGCCAGATCTCCGGCCTTCAACGGCTGGCGCTGAACAATAACCTTCAGGACGCTTCACAGGTTCACCAGGTGCTGGCCTACCATGTCTTTGCCGCCGCCGGAGTCCCCGCCCCGCGCTGTAAACTCGTCCGGGTGACTTTAAATGAAATGGACCTCGGCCTTTACTCAAACGTGGAAGCGGTGGAAGACGATTTCCTGGCGCGCCACTTCGGTGATGCGAGCGGCAACCTCTACGAAGGGCTGGCGAGCGACTTTCGCCCCCGGTGGGTCAACACGTTCGAACGCAAGAATCACAAGCATAGGCCCAGCCGTAGCGACCTGGATGCGGTGGTGCAGGCTTTGCAGTGTCCGGATGAGCAATTCCTCGCGCGGCTGGAGCCGGTCTTGAATCTGGAAGCCTACTTCACTTTCTGGGCCGTGGAGACGCTCATCGGCCACTGGGATTCCTATTCCAATAATGGCAACAATTTCTTTGTCTATCGCCATCCGGTCAGCCGGCGCTTCCGCTTCATCCCCTGGGGGACGGATTCCGTCCTGGGCGACCCGGACCCATTCGCACCCGGCCCCATGCCGGAATCGGTGCGGGCGATGAGCCTTCTGCCGCGCCGGCTCTACATGCTGGCGGAGACGCGCGAGCGCTACCGGGAACGATTGCGCTGGGTATTGAAAACGGCTTGGCACGAATCCGAGTTGCTGGCGGAAGTGGACCGGTTGGAGATGCTCCTGAAACCGCGCGTGACACGGCCGCAGACCTTTCAGGCAGGCCTGGCCAACGTGCGCCGGTTCATCCGCCAGCGTCGCGCGGCCCTGGAAGCCGAGTTGAATGGGCCCGCGCCCGAGTGGAAATACCCCTTGAGACAATCTGGCTGCCTGGTGAACAAAGGATCCCTTGCGGCGGAATTCAATGCCACTTGGCCAGAATCACCGGCAGATACCCACATCCAGGGCGCCGCCACCATGACGCTGACGCTCGATGGGCAGTCGCGCAAGTTCCTCTCCACGACGGCGAAGGTTGGCCCAGCAACGGATCAGCGTAATTTTGGTTTCCCCACGATCAGTCTGCTGGCACTCGAATCCGATTTCCAGCGCCTGCAGATTCCCATGCTCGTCATCCAGCCGGAGCAGTTTCAAACAAACACGGCCCTCACAGTGGACGGATTCAACGTAGGCGGGTTCCTGCTCGAAACCATCCTCGGGACCGATGAATCGGCTGCGAAGTTTACCGGCACGCTGATCGGCACGTTGCAGTTGCAGGCCGCAGGCAGCCAACCAGGGGACAAGGTGATCGGGCGCGTGCGGGCCGAGATTTATCAGATGTCGCCTTGACCACAACCGACCGCAAATACCAAGCAAGCCAACCGTGTGATCTGCAAGCCGAAGCACGCCAGTTTATGATGCACTTACAGCCGATGAAACCACTCACTCCCTCTGGGCACTGGCCGAGACGAATCGTCTTCGCCCTGTTCCTTCTCGCGCCATCGTTGGCGTTCGCTCAACTCTGGACCAACACGGCTCTCCCGCCAGCCCAGCGCGCCGAGTTACTCGTGACGGCCATGACGCTGGATGAGAAAATCGCGATGGCTCACGGCGTGGATGGACCTTGGGTTGGCAACGTCACCAACATCGCGCGGCTCGGCATCCCGGCGCTCCGGTTGCAGGATGGACCGGCGGGCGTGGCATCGTGGAAAAGCTCCGTCACGCTCGTGACCGCGTTTCCCGCGCCAGTCGCCATGGCGGCGGCATGGGACCCGGCGCTGATGCGGCAGGCGGGAGCGTACATGGCCGTCGAGGAACGAGGGAAGGGCGTCCACGTTCATCTAACGCCGATGATTGACATGGTGCGCGCGCCGCAAGGTGGGCGAGGTTTCGAGGTGTTCGGCGAGGATCCGTTCCTCGCCTCCGTGCTGGCCGCCGCTCAGGTTCAGGGCGTCCAAAGCCAGGGGGTCATTGCCAACGCGAAATCCTTCGTCAACAATGATCAGGAAACCGACCGGGGCAGCGCCAGCTCCGATGTGGACGCGCGCACGCAGCACGAAATCTACTTCCCGCCGTTTCGCGCCGCCGTGCGCGCTGGCGTCGGTTCCTTCATGACGGCCTACAACCGCGTTAACGGCACTTTCGCGAGCGAGTCGGAATTGCTCGATGTGGTTTTGAAGAAGCAGTGGGGCTTCGACGGTTTCGTCATGACGGACTGGTGGGCCAAATTCAGCACCGTGGCCGGGGCCAATCACGGCCTCGACATGGAAATGCCCGGCGGCGACCACTTCGGCGCGCAGTTGAAGGCCGCCGTGCAGTTCGGCGCGGTCCCGCAATCGCGTCTCGACGACATGGTGAAGCGCATCCTCACCCAAATGTTGCGGAGACAAATCTTCGACAATCCCACCACCGGCAACCTGAACGCGAACATGCTTGATGTGACCCGCGCGCTGTTCGTCCGCAACGCCGCGGCACAGGGCACCGTCTTGCTGAAGAACGCTGCCGGCACGCTGCCGCTCTGCACGAACGCGATCCATTCCATCGCGGTGATTGGTTCAGCGGGGCACACGGCGCCTATTTCCGTGGGCGGTGGTTCGGGCAGTGTGTATCTCACCTACGAAATCACCCCGCTTGTCGGCATCTCCAATCGCGCGGGCGCCAGCGTCACCGTTCGTTACGAGCGGGGCGACGGCGGGCGATTGACCCAGGCGGCGCAACTCGCCCAGCAGTCGGACGCCGCCATCGTCTTCGTCGGGGCGCGCACCACGGAGGGCGAGGACCGCGCCAACCTCAGCCTGCCCGGCGACTTGGATGCGCTCATCAGCGCGGTGGCCGCCGCCAACCCGCGCACCATCGTCGTTCTCAACGTCGGCAGCGCCGCGCTCATGCCGTGGCTGACCAACGTGGCCGCCGTGCTGGAGGCATGGTATCCGGGGCAGGAGAATGGCAACTCGATTGCCTCAGTCTTGTTTGGCGACGTCAACCCGTCAGGCCGGCTGCCGATGACGTTCCCGCGCAGCGAAACCGAGTTGCCCACGGCCACGCCCGCGCAATTCCCCGGAGTCAACGGCCATGTGCGCTACAGCGAGGGACTGTTGATGGGCTATCGCTGGTTTGACGCGAGCAACGCGACACCTCTGTTTCCATTCGGGCATGGACTCTCCTACACGACTTTCACCTACAGCAACCTCACCGTCAGCACACCGAGCGCATCGGGCCAGATCCAGGTCGCGCTTGATGTGCGCAACTCAGGAAGCGTGGCCGGAGCCGAAGTCGTGCAACTCTACCTCGGCTTTCCCGCCGGCGTCGGTGAACCTCCGAGACAACTAAAGGGATTCCAAAAAATCTCGCTCAACGCCGGCCAGACCAATCACGTCATCTTTACGCTGACGCAGGAAGAGTTGTCGTATTGGGACACGACGGCGCGCGGCTGGATTGTGCCCGCCGGCACGTTTCAAGTCATGGCCGGCGCTTCGTCGCGCGATCTGCGCCTGACGAACACCTTCACCATCGCCAGCCAGATCGTGGTCAGCGATATGGCCAACGCGGCGCTCAACCGTTCGGCCACCGCTTCCAGCACACAAGACACCAACTCCCTGCCCGCCGCCGCTGTGGACGGCAATCCTTCCACACGCTGGGCTTCGGTGCTCTTCAGCGACCCGCAGTGGCTGACAGTGGACTTGGGCGCAGTGCGCGACATCGGACGTGTGCGGCTTAACTGGGAGACGGCCTTCGCCAGCGCCTACAAAATCCAAGTCTCCAACGACAACACGAACTGGACGGACATTTTCAGCACCACCAGCGGGGATGGCGGCATCGACGACCTTGTGGTGTCGGGCCGGGGCCGCTACGTCCGCATGTATGGCACCCAGCGTGGTACGCCGTGGGGCTACTCGCTGTGGGATTTCGAGGTCTATTCGCCGGCGCAGCGTCCCTTCGGGGGCACGCCGCGCAGCCTTCCCGCGCGCATCGAAGCCGAGGACTACGACACCGGCGGCGAAGGCGTGGCCTACCACGACACCAGTTCCGCCAACGAGGGCGGCGCCTATCGCACGGACGCCGTGGACATCGCGGCCGCCACCGACGCGGGCGGCGGCTACTATGTCGGCTGGCTGACCAACGGCGAGTGGCTCGAATACACCGTTCGCGCGCCCGAAGCCGCTGCCATCTATAACGTGAGCGCCCGCGTCGCCTCAGCCACCGGCGGTGGCCAACTCCGTGTGCGCCTCGAAGGAACGATTCTCGGCACGTTCACCGTGTCCAACACCGGCGGAGGGCAAAACTGGCAGACGCTCACACTTCCCCCCGTTCCCGTGCTGGGTGGCGCGAGCAGCAAGGCGCTACGGCTCGAAGTGCTGAGCGGCAATTTCAACTTGAACTGGATTGAGTTCACCCGCACGGCCATTTGCGGGGCCACCAACTTGGCGCTGGCCGGCACCGCCACCGCTTCCACCATCCAAGACACCAACTACCCCGCGAGCGCCACCGCCGATGGCGACCCGCGCACGCGTTGGGCCTCGGCGCTGTTCAGCGATCCACAATGGGTGCAGCTCGACCTCAACTCCGTGACGGACCTGGCTCGCGTGAAACTCGACTGGGAAGCGGCTTTCGCCCGCAGCTACCAACTGCAACTCTCCACCAACGGCACCACTTGGACGACCGCGTTCGCCACGACGAATGCGGATGGCGGCATTGATGACTTGGCCGTCTCCGGCCCTGCGCGCTATGTTCGTGTCTATGGCACGCAGCGTGGCACTCCCTACGGCTACTCGCTGTGGGACGTGGAGGTGTATCCCGCACTGCCGCCCCCGCGCCTTGCCATCACGCGCCAAGACAACAGGATTCAAATCACCTGGCCCGCCGACGCCACCTTTCGCCTCCAGCGTAGTCCGAATCTTATCATACCCGACTGGCAGGATGTGCCCGACACTCTGGGGGGCAGCAGTTTCACGGAAACCAACAGCGGCGCGGCACGCTGGTACCGGCTGCAGGCTAGATAAGGCTCGCGGAGAGCGGAAAAGCAGGCCCGCCTTTTGGGTATGTTCAGCAGAATGAAACATAAAGCGAACCGGGTGAGGGCCGGGCGCGTTCACACCGCCTTGGCCAAGGCGGTGCTCCGCATGAAGCGGACGCCTGGGCCTGGATTTGCATTGCTCCTCGCCGGGATTTCTTTTCTGGTGGCGACGATTGATGGCGCTGCGGCAGCGGTTTTCATCGTCACGAACACGCGCGCGGCCGGGCCAGGTTCTCTCGCCCAGGCCATCACCCAGGCGAACGCTGCCTCCGGAGCGCGAATTGAATTCCAACTTCCCAGCAGCGACGCAGGCTTCGACCGCACGCGGGGAATCTGGACCATTCGGTTGTCGGCACCGCTGCCAAACGTGACCGGGCACGGCATAATCATCGACGGAACCTCTCAGCCGCGGGCTGTTTCCAGCACTGAAGCACCGAGGATTGCGGTGGTTGCTGCGCGCGAGGGTGTGGAGCAGGCGCTGGCTGTTTTGTCCGACGGAAACACGATTCGCGGCCTGGCGGTGGGAGGATTCAAGCTTGGCGTGGTGTTCTATGGCGCTGACGCCGTGAGCAACACCGTGACGGCTTGCTTCGTCGGCCTGGCTCCGGGCGATATGCCGATGCCAAATGAAACAGGCGTCATCCTGGTTCAGGGCGCGCGAGACAACACGATTTCCGATTGCGTGATCTCCGGCAACAAGTCGGTGGGCGTCTATGTCGCGGATCGCAAGTCCAGGGGCAATCTGCTGCGTGGAAACCACATCGGCACGGACGCGGTGGGCCAGCGCCGCCGGCCCAACAGCATCGGCGTGATGCTGGCACGGGCGCCGCAGAACGTCATCCAGAGCAATCTTACTGCCTAGTCCGTGACATAGGCTACAGATTCTGCTCCGAAGAATGACTGCACAAGCTTGCGGTTTTTCTTCATGGCGTTGAGATCCTGATCAATCCGCCTTTGCAACGACTCGTTCTTTTTCAACGGCTTCTTCG
>CAIWMU010000185.1 GCA_903913865.1 uncultured Verrucomicrobia subdivision 3 bacterium | reverse complement strand
TTCCAAACCCCTGGGCTCCGGTCAAACTCTCCCTCTATTGAAACAGCAGGCCGGGAGACCCACAAACCACGCCCAAAATGACTTTAAAACCGGAATGAGCCAATAAAACCCATCCACTATGCACGCTTGCCGAAGCAACACTATCCTTCTGGCTATCTATCCCATCCTATGCCCCCGCATAGATAGATAGGTGGAAACTGGTGCTGCCACATAGATAGCTCTGCACCATGCCCCTCTGGATACGAGGACCAAGGGTTCAAAGATGAGCATTTGAGGCTGCGAAGCGGGTAAAACTCGCATGTGAGGATACAAAAGGAACCACTGGAGCAGCCTCCACGCGCCGGATGGCGATCTGGCGACCCATCGTATCCATGGCAGCCAGCGTGGGGACATACGGAGGACACCAACGACCTTGCCCTCCACGCGAAGGAGGCAGAAGAGGCCGTTGAAGTGGGTTTAGCGGAAATAGTGCAGCTTGTCAGGATGGATCCGCCTTGGGATCGTGACATGGCGTCTGGCGATACGTTCCAGCACCCCATCCCGTATCAACTGCTCCACCTGCTTGAGCAGGTCGATCTTGAGCTTCTCAAAGTCCCTCCAGAGAGCCTTGGGTAGCGCCTTGCGTGCGTATCCTGTGACGAACCTGGTGATTGTGACAGCCTCACCACTACGCTCAATCTCGTCCACCACAGCATCCCTGAATGGCTGTGCAACCTCAACGCTGGGCTTGGCAGCCTTCTCCACCGGTTTCACTGGCGGAGGGGGTGGTATGCGTGGGGATGGGGGTGCGACAACGATACCCGGCGATTGCGCTGCGAGCATCATATCGACGAGGCCCGGTTGCAGGTATTCCCTGGGACGCCCATGGGGGAAGCATTCGAAGGTGATGGTCGGAAATTCATGTTGCGGCATATACATAACTACGCACCACGAGTCTGTCATCCCTTGTTCCCACTTCCCGGATAGAAAAAATCCCCGCGCCCTGAGGTTACGTAAAGTTCCAAGGGCGCGGGGATATGTGAGTGTGACCCTGTCCGGGATTCTGAGGATGCGCATCCATACGGCCTTGTCATGGGTATCCCCAGAACCGGCCAGACCTATGCCTGAGCCGGCGGACAGTTCACCGGAGGCGGCACGACTTTGGCCTTCGCATATTGGCGGGCAAGGGACAGGGCAAAAGCCCTTGTTGTATGTTTGGTGATTTCACCCCTGGCAATCATGCCGTTCAGAACAACCGGCGGCACCGCTGCCAGGTGATAGAGCGTTCTCATGGCTTCCGGCAGTCCATGGGCATTCCCGGGATTTGTTAAAGCAGGGTTGCTCCCTATCCGGGCCATATCCTGCACCACCCGGGGTTTGAAGGGCAGCAGATCGCTGGCGAGCGTGACAGACCAATCATCCAATTCCGTGCCATCACGAAATTGGTGCAGGTGCAGCCCGATCCTGATCCGCGACGACAGGGAGGCGACCTCGCACTCCTTTATGTCTTTGACCAGGTTGATGATCAGCCCCCTGAGTTCGTCATCCGGTTCAGCCTTCCTTAAAGGGGGCTTCAGAGACGAATCGATTGCAGTAGCAGCAATGTCTGCCTGAATCGGGGTCGTTGAATGTTGTCCAGACAACGCCATGTCGGCCGTCTGGTGTGAGTGATCGTTGTTAATAGTTGAACTTGTCATACTCCTAACTACGAAGCAGCCCACCAGAATCTGCAGCGTCGTTTGCAGGACACCCGGAGGAGTGTCTACGTCTACATTTTGAAGACCGGCTCCGCCTGAATCTTACACCACTCGCAACTTATGGCTTTCCAAAGGTGACAGGCAGCTGACCAGGGAGGATACGGAACCCTGGATACCGTCGGCAGACATGAAAAGTGATGTTGTGGCTGCAACACTGTCAGTGGGCGGTGAAAACCAGCCAGGAGTGGGCGAATCAAACCCAGCCACTTTGAGGAGAGAGAATCGTTGCGATTGGGGTCAGCTGGATGACCCTGCGCGGCGATGTATCAACTCAAAATGGACGTACAACAAGCGATTATCACGTTGAGGGACGGGGCTGGTCGCAGCGCCGGATGCGAAGCAACTGGGGATCAATCGGGAGACAGTGGTGCGTTATTGTGGAATGGCCCGGCAGGCGGAACGGTCAGAACCAGCCATTCCGCCCACCGGGTCCCGTGCTGGACGAGTCAGCCAGTGCGAGCCATTTGAGAGGTTCATCAGAGCCGGTCCTTCAACACAGGTTGGACTCGGAGTTCTCACACCACTCGCACTTGCTACAGATGCCTGCGCGTCGTACAAATGGCCTGTGGCTGAGCCAACCGAACACATTCTTAAGGAAGCACCTGCAGCAAGCCGTCGGGCGCTGACCACTTATGCGTGGATCTCCATCGCTGCCGCCGTTGTAACCATAGGGCTGAAAACGGTCGCCTACATGCTCACTGGTTCGGTCGGGTTGCTGTCCGATGCCATTGAATCCGTGGTCAACCTTGTGGGTGGCATCATGGCGCTGGCCATGTTGACGGTGGCTGCGCGACCAGTTGATCAGGACCATGCCTTCGGCCACGGGAAAGCTGAATACTTTTCAAGCGGAGTTGAGGGCACGCTCATCCTCATTGCCGCAGTCAGCATCGCAGTCGCTTCGGTTGGGCGCCTCATCACCCCGAAGCCACTCGAACAGGTGGGGGTGGGACTGGCGGTTTCCGTTGCTGCATCTCTGGTCAACCTCGGGGTGGCACTCCTGTTGCTCCGCGTGGGGCGCAGGCAGAAATCCATCACTCTGGAGGCGAACGCCCACCACTTGATGACAGATGTCTGGACCTCGGTTGGAGTGGTGGTGGGTGTGGGGGCC
>CAIWMU010000184.1 GCA_903913865.1 uncultured Verrucomicrobia subdivision 3 bacterium | reverse complement strand
CGGACTCCAGTTAAGGATCCCCGCCGCCTCATTCACCCGCAAGAGGTTCCAAACCCTCGGGTTCCGGTCAAACTCTCCCTCTATTGAAACAGCAGGCCGAGAGACCCACAAACCACGCCCAAAATGACTTTAAAACCGGAATGAGCCTATAAAACCCATCCCCTACGCACGCTTGCCGAAGCAACACGAAACTCCCGTAAGGATCGTTGACCACCCCAGTCATATTCACCTCGAACCTCCTCGTGATGAATCCAGAAGACATAGCTCGATACAACATCCACACCGCAGGCTTTGATCTTTAGCAAGACATCACGCCATTCGGCACCCAGGTAACGTGCATAATGGAACTCTGCCATTACGGGAATCCACGGCTGTCCATCGCGGTAAAGGCTGCGATTGTCGGCCCACAAACTGCGACTGCCGCGAGCGTTGGTCTCACCCAAACCGAGATGCCCGCTTAAGACTTCTGCAGTCGGGGCAGGAATTTGAATCTTCAGCGAGTTGTCCGAAACACCCTTAGGAAAGTCTTTCCTGAAACGCTTGAGCGCTTCCTGAGGGCCGCCTCGCTGAATGTAGAGTCGTCCCTGCACCGACACGCTGAGCCCAGCTTCAATTCGACCGAACCATGGGAACAAATGAAAGCAGGCTCGATCGTCGCCAGTGTTCGACGAAGCCCACACCGCTTGTTCGAAGGCCAGTGCGATCGTCTTTCGTCCGTCACGACTGGTGAGCGCAATGATCGGCGGCTCGAATGCCTCCGGACTGTTCACCCACCAACCCCATCGAACCGGTGCAGCGCCCTCCTGCATCAAGGACAGGTGCAGTTGGCTCGTGGCCAATTTGGTTTCGGCAAAGGTGAACCGCCGACCGCCAGACCACAGGTGCAGCCGCTCGTAGAGTTCCTACCAATTGGTTTGACCGTTGCGCACTACTGTCGGAGGGAAGAAACCTGGCGCTTCGGTGGTCGGGATGCACGTGTGCAGTTGGACGGCATCCAGCGTGTTCGAGCCGGTGTTCCGAATCGTGTATTTGAGCCGTAGGCTGTCGCCATCCGGTTCAACGGCGATGCGGACCGTGACGCCTTGCGCATAGGGCCAGGAATAGCTCCAAGTGTTACCATCACGGCGCCAAGACTTGTCGCCATCGCCAAATTTCGCCGGGAGTTTGACCTGGAACAGGCCGAATTCCTTTGATCCGACTACCACACCTTCGCAGGTGCGGAAATCGAGGACATCCCCCGAGCTGTCGGGCGACCGCACGTTGATCGCGCCGGCTTCACTACCAGGACGGATAGCAATTTCGAGGTTGGCACCGTTTCCACAGCACAACGACACAAGCAGAATACAAATCGTGATCCTCATGGTTGGGACAACATCCAATAACCCAGCGGTTCCTTTGTCTGGATCGCATCCAGGTCGAGCAACGAATTCCGTGGATTGAACACGACCCATTCCACACGTCCCGCTTCCAATTCGAGCCTCAGGATCGAGGCTTCAGCATCGTCGCGCACAACCTTGATTCCCGAAGCGTTTGCGGTTGCCTGCAATTCGTCAGCGTAGGCAGCCGTGACGCCGGGATTCGGATTGTTCGAGGTCGGACGCGGTTTGTAAGGTGCGTGGGGAAAATAAACCTGCGTGAAGACGAGTTTCTTACCGGCAGCCGGCGTGCCTTCCCATACGTAGCGAACTTGATTAGGACAGGCCACCGCACGCGGGTCGTCCTGCAGGCGATCCACCACCTGCAACCGGCAATCCGTGCGGGGCGCAAACCAGACGAGCAAATCCACCGGTGGCGTCTTCGCGCTGCGCGTGAGGTTCTCCGCGACGGGATGATGAATGAACGTGTTGGCCCAGTGACTGCCAATTTGCGGGCCAATGTTGTGGGTGTTCCAAAGCGGAGCCACCCGCGCGTTGAAACTCTCCTCGAACGTCACGATCTCTCGAGTGGCAAGAAAACGGTTCTTCACAAAAACGAATTCACGTTCGTACACGACGGGCAGGCCATCCACGTTCTCCACGCGCACGCGGGCATAAGTTGCCTGGGGCGTTTCCTTGAAATATGTAACCTCGGAGCGGATGTCCGGCGGACGACCATCCCAGGTTTCATTGATGCGAGTGATGTCGGGATGCAGACGTCTCTTCACGGTATGGCCGACGTCCTCGATGATGGCACGGTTTTCGGCTGATGCGCCCTTGCTGGTCACGATCTGCGTGAACGGCGAGCCCCAGCGGTCCAGCCCCATGATACCGCCCGGGTTCGCAGGGAAACTGGTGGGGTGCAGCTCGACGAGAGCAAAAAGATCGCCGGCATTCCATCCACTGCGCATCACGAGCTTGTTGGGCCATTCCCTGCCAGTCATGAACCAACCACAGCAGACGTGCCCGAGGCTCGCGTCCGGGTCCGCGTTGCCCAACAGTCGCTCGGTAAGCTGCTTGTCCGTGTGCGGCCGGCGCGCCGCCTCAACGCGACTATTCCACATTGAGCCGCCGAAGGGCTCCACCGGTTTCACGGTGTCATCCGCGAACAACCATGCCAACGCCGCCAGGCGGGGAGAAAGGTTGTAGCTGTTCGCGCTGTCGGCAGGTATCTGGTAGCGCTGGTAGTTGAAAAGCTTGTGGGCCGCGAAACGGTAGCGGCCGTCCCGCGTTTTCGCCCCTATCCGTTCCATCGTGTATTGGGTGACGAACGCGCCGCTGTTCCAGCCGCCATTCGGCCCGTAGGGATTGACTGCACCATCGGGTGTGACCTCGACCAGCAGCCTTTCCCAAAGTTGCTTCATCCCTGGGTCGGTGTAAAGGCGATCATCGCCGGTCCATTGGTCACCGTTACAGACAATGGACGTCAGCGCAGCGAGCATATAACCGGTGTCGTTCTGCGGAAGGTCCTTGTATTTCCAGAAATCGGCGAGGACCAGTTCACTGTATCGTTTCCAGTGGGCCGCTTCGGGAATGTCCGGGTACCACTTTGCCGCGAGGCCTTTGGAGATCGCCTCGGGCAAGGATCGGTGACAGCCGCCACGCCACTCGGTAGGTTCGGAATCCCACACATGTAAGTTGCGGCAATAGTATAACCACATGTCACGCAACAAGGCATCGTCCGGCTTCAGATGTCCACCGGAGATCAGATACTTGCGGTACAAAGGAACGTAGGCGGCGGCAAACTCGAACTCTGAAATCCACTTGTTGGATGCCACCTCGCGCCGCATGGCCGAGTGGAATTCTTTGAGCATCGCGACGATGGGCCGACCCCATGCGGCCTTCCCGGTTTGCGCGTATTTTGCCAGCACCGGCAGAAAGTTGCCCGGGGCGTACAATCCCTGGTTCGGATGCTTGGCAAGCTCCGCCGGATTAGAGGCATCAATGACCCACATGTAGTCCGCTCGCGTGATGCGATCTTGCGGAATCGGGTAAAACGCGGCGTTGGTTACCGATGGCGTGACGCCGAAACGGTAACGCTCCACGTCCACCATGTAGCGCGTGGGCGCCCCCTGGAGTTGAACGTCGATCCGTTCAGGTTTCTGAACAGGCTTTGGATCTGTCTCTGCTGCACGGGCGGCAAAAGACACGAGCAACAGGAGGTTACACGCACTGAGTAAGGGGATCGTTCTCATGGTTTCTGAAGTTCATCGAGCAATTGATTCACGGCTTTGATGCTGTTGGCCTCAAGAATAACTTCGCCAGCCTGCTTGCCGATGCGGATACCCGTCCTTTGGCGTCCGCCACCGGCGTCTTCGATGACGTTGCTGCGGATGATCGTTCCACGTGACGCGCCGTCCACGAACAGGCCCCAGCCTTCGTTATCGCGAACCGTATTGTTCTCGAAGGTGTTTCGGTGAGCGGCCATCGGTTCAGCTTCCCCCCGCCAATAAACGCCACCCAGTTGGTTGGCGACGATGTTGTTCTTGCGGATTAAATTATCGCTGTCCTTGTGGCCGATGGACATCCCGTAACCGCCGTTGTTTTCCAGCCAGTTCCCCTCGGCCACACCGCCGCGCACGCGCCAACAAAAAAAGGAGCCGTCTTCGCCGTTTGCGATGGCGCGGCAATTCTTCACCAAAGGCCGTTGCGACCCGCTCCCAGGATGCAACCCAAAACCCGCGCAGCGCTCGACGACACAGCCCTCCACCTTCACGTCGTTTGATTGCTGGAAGCTGATTCCATCCCCATTGTAATCGCGCACGAAGCAATTGCTGACGACGCAATTGTCTCCGCGATAAAGAAAGATGCCGGCGCTGCGGCAACCGTCCACCTTGGTCCCGTTTTCGGCCCGATTGCCATCGACCGCGAGATTTTCCACGCGCGCGTCTTCTAGATTGTAGCCGCTGATAACCGGAAAGACGGTGGCAGCATATGCGCCGTCAGTCATCAGAATGTCAGCGTTTAATGTGTGGCTCAGTGTGAAGTAGTTGCTTCGACGATTCAGAATGGTCGCGCAAGTTCCCAGGAAGTTTTTCATCCTGCTCGAAGCCACATACAGACCGCGACCGATGGCGAAACCCTCCGGATTTTGTACGGTAATCGCCGCCTCACCATAATCCCCATCTGCCGCCAGCAAAGATCGATGCTCACGTTCCTTCTTGAGCACAGTCTTCTCCCCGGCCCCACAGACCGTTACGCGGTTGCGCAAATGCAGCGAATCCCGCATCAAGTATTCGCCAGGACCTATTTCCACGACCCCGCCGCCGAGGTTGCCAACGTAAAACACCGCCGCTTGCAACGCGCGATTATCGTTGCCGACGATGTCCGCAGAACTGATTCCCACCGTGATTGCGACCCCAGATCGCACCAGCAGCTCGTTCTCCGAATGCGTTCTTCCCATCTCGTTTGCAAGGGCGGACAACAACGTCAGGCAGAGGATGGTTGTAAGAGCTTTCATGGCGTTGGCAGGCCCACTCCACCGCCGGATTTCTCCGGCAGAGCGAACGGGGTGTTGTTCAGCATTTCCGCGCCATGGTCGGTTTCGACAACAATCCCGACGACACCCAGCGCCGGAGCAGTGCCCAAGGTCGAAACGGTGAGCGATTTCAGAAGCCGTGGCCGGCGCAGGTCCATCTCCACGACGTTGAGGATGGAACTGCTCAGCGGGAGTTCCCGGCAACTGGCCCAATACGCCGTCTGCGGGAACACCGGCGGGTGGCCTTCCGCCCAGTCGCCCTGCGTTGGCGACAGCAACGGCAACAAGCCGAAGCGTTCCGTTCTCGGCTGTCTCCATGTTGCGAATTCACCCACAATTGCGGGCGGCCCCCAGAAATCCAAATCGCCCGGCACTTGCAGCGTGCGGCTCATCACCACTCCGTCCGAAGCCTCCACCACCACTCGTGCCACCGAGGAATAGACGTCATGATTGTCCAGGAATGGAATAACGAGCAGGTAAAGCTTTTTGCATGTAAGATTGCTCAGCGATAAATTCCAGGTCGGACGCCCACTCGCGAACGAGATCGGGACAAACTGTCTGGACTGAAGTTTGATTTTCACTGCCTCCAATCCAGCGACGGAAACCTCCGGCTGGTTGGCGATCGCCTCCAAAGGTGGCCGAAGTCCTAGCCACGGCCCATGAACGTAAGCCTTGAAGGTGCGGAGGGAGTTCCATTGCACGTCCGGTATCAAGCCGTCCTTAGGCAACTCGATCGGCCTCAATCGTGCTTCCTGGTAGCGACGCAGAGCCTCCTGCTCCATGAGCAGCCGTGTTCCGTCAAACGTGACGTCCATTGCCGCCTGATTCGGCAAAACCAGCCGCGCAGAGTTGTCTCCCAGCGAAAGGAACCCCGCATGACGCGCTGGAACCTCGAATCGGACTTCGCCCTGTGATCGCGGTGCGAGATTTACAGGGCCTGAAAACTCACCGCGCGCGATTTGCAGCCAGGCTTGGCCGGTGATTGCGCGCGAACTGTTGTTGCGGACGAGGACCTTCGCCTGAACCCCATCACTCGTGAGCCGTAGTCTGTCCACTGGCGCGCCTTCCGTGCACGGCAGGATGGCCAGGTCCACGGGCAGCCAGCACCTCACATCTCCCGGTCCTTTGGCCTTTAGGAAAAATGTGCGGCGCGAGAAGGTCATCTGACCGAGGCGTCCGTAGCCACGGTATGCGTCGAGCAGCCCGGTGCGTACGCGCGCTTGAAGGCGCTGCCCGCCGGTGATAGTCGCTTCTGCCAGCACACCACACCGGTCGTCAATGCCCTCAAGCACAAACCCGCTCAAAAGCACTTCAAGAGAATCGCCCTCGGCGACCGAGGAGGGAGCGCGCACATCAAACTTGACAGGCATAACCTTGACCCGGATGCGCGACTCACGGCTGGATTTCGTTTCTAAGACGAGAAACATGCACTCGACACCGGGCTCGAGCCGATATTTCACCGGTTTTCCATCCACCGACACATGCGACACCTTGCCCGGCGGCAAACTCCAACGAACTTGCCGGACTAGCGCTTCGCGACTGCGGACAAGATACTCCATCGTGTCGCCGGATCGCGTGAACTCCGCCTGATAATCGGGCAGGTTTAATGCCGCGCTGGGCCAGTCATCAGGGAAACACGGTGCCACGCGCAACCGTCCCCCAGCCTTGTCCACTTTCAGCCCGAACAACGCCTCCACCGTTGAAGCGATCCACAGCCCGATGGGGGGCGAGAAATATGCAGGAGTTGGCTCGGTCGAAATCTCGGGCCACGCGCCACGATGGATGTCGTTCATCACCCAATCGGCTGTTGCCTTCAGCGATCGATAAACTTCATTCCGCCTTCCAGCCGCGGCGAGTGCCCATGCGGCCCACGGCTGTTGCGCAACGCCCGATTGGACACCAGTCGTCGAGACCACATGTGTGGGAAAATTATCCGAGCAGAAGACTTCGCCGTCCTTGCCTGTGAGCCGGTCGCGCACATGTCGCAGCATCGCGTAGCTGTCGGGCCCGTCGGCGATATCCCAAAGGACCGGATACAAAAAGGTGTGGTATTGTCCATCCAACCGGAGCTCACCGAGCGGGTCGCGAAAGAAGGCGAATCGGCCCAGATCGCCGAGCCAGAGCTGTTCCCGCAGTCCCGCCTCAATCTGTCGGATGCGGGCATCGCAGCGCGCAACGGTCGCATCTTCGCCAAGTGCCAGAGCAAGTTCGCGACGGGTGCGAAACATGTTAATGCCTTCGATGGACGGGCTCGTACCATCGTGGGGCGTCGAGATGTAATCCTCCTGGTTGCCTATTTGCTGCCCCCAGCCGAGCAGCCAATTGCCATCCGGATCATTCTCGCGAAAAGATTGTGCGATGACGCGATCCAGTGATGGCGCAATCTGGCGCGCGAACTCCAAGTCGCCAGTGAATTGAAAATAGTGCCGCACCTGCCAGGCGAAGTATTGATTCGAACCGCCGAAGTCGCGGCGCTTGTTGGCATACTGCATCAATTGGGGAACCGCACCGTCGGGCATCAGATTCTCCGCGTGGGTAATGTTGCAGATTCGGGAGCGGTCGGCGTGACCAATCCATTCCTCGCCCGCGGTGTGCTGCATGTGCCAAAGGGCGTGCCAGAAGTTGATGCTCTCAGTCCATCCGAACGGCAAGTTCCAAGCGTACTCGAGGTTGTAGAGCGCAGTTCGGAAGGAGGCGTTGATACTATTAACCGGTGTTCGCACGCTTGCCTGGAGCAGGTCGGTGTAGTAATCCAGAACATCCTGGCGTCCTCGCAGAAGATCGGTCCGGGCAATCCGGCCCACCTGCTCAGCATCCTCGGCGTAACTGACGAGGATTGACATCTGTCCACTCGCCGCACGAAAGCGCAGATACTGTCCACCAGTCAGGTTGGTCTGAACCGATGGCGCACCATCACCACGCACCACAACATGAAGCGGGTGAACCTTGCTCTTGATGAAGGCGAGGCCGGACTCCAGGATGATCTGATCCGCGCTATTTTCCATCGTTGGTTCCGTGCTAGCGAACGGGCCGGAAAATGGTTTTTCCACCATACTGCCGCCGCAGTCCACAACCAACGGAAGGGGTGGCTCGGCACGGATCGTGAAGACAGCTGCGCCGTCTTGCGCCAGCGTGTCGCGGCCAATCCGCAGTGGCATGATCTCGCTGGTGATTTGTGAGCCCGCAAGTTTGTAGCGTGCGCGGACACCGCCGGGGAAGTCTTCAACCTTCATGTCGCGCGCAACGGTGGCAGCGTCGAATTGTCGACCTTCAACTTCCACCCGTGCGAGCAAGCGGACTAGCGCGTTGAGTTCGACATAACTCATGTGGGTTTTCACAAATGTCATCACTGCGGATAATGCGTGGCATTCATCGGTGGCCACGATAGTATCTTGAAAGGCGGCGTTGCGACGGCGGTTAGTTCCGCACGGATCAGAATCGCTCTCGGCCACGAGAGGGGCGGCATTGGATAGAATGCGTGACATCCCCATGCCCACACGAATCAACTTTACATGCGCGCCATTCCGGCTGCCTTCCAGATCCACCCGTAAAGACGTGATTTTGCCTCGCCACTGCACGACCTTCCGCAGATCGATGGCATGAAGAGCGGGTTCACTCCCGAGGACCAGGCCACGCACGCGCACGCTTTGCTCTTCTCGAAATGGATCTGCAGAGGAGAAGAACACTTGCAGCTGCCGACCCGCATCAGCGGCCATGTGCAGGTACAGGATCTTTTCGACGTCCGCATCAACCTGTAATGGAGAAAGCACGAGGAAAGGATCGTGCGAATTGGTGACAACGCCTTCCCATGCGTTGGTGTTGGCCAGAGTGGATTCGACATCGTGCACGTCCTGAACCGGGCTTTGCTGGGGGGCGAACAGCCAACGTATCCGGGACTCCGAATGCGCAGATTGCCCGTGAATGTTCTGGCTGCCACTGGTGCTGAGAATCAGTAGCAACATACCCAGCGCGTGGAAAAGATGAAACCTCCTGCGAGCTGAGACAGAACCTCGTATTGGGCAATATGGAGAAGTCACTTTCTGGCAATTGGCTGATGGTAACCCTTCGTCTATCTTCATTTCCGGATTCATTGGGACTCCTTAGGTTTGTGCGGGTTAGACGATTACGGATCAGCATTCAAACCACGGTAATCAAGCCCATCGCCGTCCCTCATCGGGGCGCGACGCTGCCGCTCCGATTCTGCCAGTCGCTTCAGTTCTTCGTACATCGCCCGGGACGACACCACGCGCTGAATGAGTCCGTCGCCCTGTTGAGCGAGCTGATTGAGGTAGCGGACGTCTCCGGGATTGCCCCCTGCACTTAGTCGGCGAGCATCGACAACGATCTTTTCAATTTCGGCAAGACTTGCGAGGCGTTTGGCAAACAGTCCCTCCAAACCGTCGTACTTCCAGAACCGAAGCCCGTCGCGCACCACATAAACCGGAGTGGTATGGGCGCTCGTGCCATCGGCTGCTTTTGCGCGGGCAGCGATCCAGCAACCGTTGCCGGCATCAACGGTGAAGTCCAATTCGGCGTTTGGATTCTCGCTGCTCATTGATTCAACAGCTTGAACGATCTCGCCGTGCCGGACGATTTCGAGCTTGATCTTGCCCATGCGTGCCGAGTCGCCCCAAGCCCTCGCGCGGACGCGCAGTTTGCGATTTTTCTTCAGCCGGATCTCGTCACCCGGCAGGGCGTTGTCCACCTGCAAGTCCAACATCGGGCCGCTGGTGGTAAAGGTGCGACCACGTCTGAATGCCTCCAGCCACGCATCGGCGGAGAATTTCTTCTGGCCTAGGTAGCAGTAGGCGCGCACTTCACCAATCGTCCCACCCCACGGGACGTCCGACCCGGCGGACGCGGTCAACTTGCAGCCGAGGTTGAGAAAGTCGTAATAGAGGTCCGTCCCCAGAACGTTGAACTGTAGGATTTCAATAAAGTCCACCTTCCCGCGGGGCACGTTCATTGTCATGTCACGGTGAACATGGAACTCCTCGCGCCCCACGTGAGCATATCCAGTTAATCCGCCCTGCTTGTGAACGTCGTCGAACACCTCATCGTAAAGGAAATAGCGGTCAGTGTCGCGCACCATCCTGGTGATGTTCATCGCAAGCACATGTCCGATTTCGTCATGAGTTCGAGGACATTCCTGACCCGGGACAAGCACATGATCCCCGTCCACAACACGAAAGTCGCGGCCGAAGCCGCGTTGCTCGAAGTAGGTGCGGTAGATGTCGCCCATCTTAACCACGTTGGCGAAATGAATGTCCTCGGCCTGCACCCAGGTCATCAAACGGTGCGCGTCTCGGTCGGAGAGCAACTGGCAGTGAACATGATCATCCCCGGACCACCAACCGCGTTTGCGCATGTCCACCCAGCGTTTGGGTCGCACGGTGCAGGTCGTTGTCTCGCCGGAGCGAATTTCGAGCTCCTGAAAAACCAGATCATGTTCCACTCCGCGACGGACACCAACCTCCCAGCGACCCGGAGCCAGGCTCAATTCAGACTCACCCGGCACGCACCAGTAGGTCCTACCCTGCTCTCCAGGCAGAAACGCGGTGCGTGCGCCCGTGGCATTTCCCTGGTTATCCATCTGTCCGACAAAATCAATGCCACTCCCGGGGCGGCGCATCATGTCGTCCGTCCGCCACTTCATGTGTATCATCCCAGGCACAGGCTTGCCCGTGTCATCAGAGATCAAGGTCAATTTGAGGCGACCGGAGGCCGGACGAGTGAAATCCAGTGGGAGATGCACTGTTGGTTGGTCCGATCGGCGCAATTCTAAATCAAGTTTGCTACGGCCAAACGGAATATGCTCCAAACCGAGCAGCACATATATCGTTCCCTTGGAGATGCGATTGGCCCACACCGTGTAAGTAGTTGCGGCCAGATCAACCACGTAGGAACGGTAGCTGACTTCCTCTCCGCCGCAGACAACTTCAAACAGGATCGCACCCGTGTCACCAGGCAACTCAATGGGGCGCAAGGTGCTCATCACAGGGGTCGGACAGGTGAGGTCGATGCGGACCAGGCTGGGGCAGTCCTTCAATCGCCGGATGAGCCGCATCGATCCCGCATGACCGCGGACGAGGGCGACACGCCTCATCTCGTCATTCTGTGCCTCACTGAATGCGGTGCGTGCCTCGCGCACTTCACGATTGATGGCCTCCAAATCTGCGCGGCTTTCGTTCTGGTCCCCGAACAAATACCAGTAGTTGCGCGAGGCCCAGCTCAGGAAGTCGGCAGCGCCTTCGGGAAAGCTGAGCGCGGTTTCGGCTAAAGTGCTTGTCGCTGCCAACATGGCTATGGTCAGGCTGATCCGCCCTGCGAGGTGCTTGATGCGTCTGATATTCATGGGGCGGAGCGTCGGGGTGAAGGAACGATCGGGGTGGGCTGTGCTTTTCCAACGGTGGCAGGCCCTGCGACCCCCCAGGGTGGTTGAAGACTCTTGACTATGACACTTGACACGCTCCCCAGGTGGTTGGTCGTCACCGCACTCCATTTAGCATCCGCCTCCAGCCTGCAGCCGTCACGACCTTCGGTGCGAATAGCACCAAGACACTTGGCCGTCGGCCAGAGTCGGTCCACAATCTCGATTCTATCACCGGATTTCAAGTCCAACGGCGTTGCTGTGAACAGCCAAATCTTAAGGCGATGGTGCGACAGTCTGGATGTGTTCATCTCGATGACGTCAAGCTCGGGCTCGTAGAGTGGTGCCATCAAGAGGTGCGTCCCAGCGATGCGAAGGCCGACCTGATGGGCGAACGTCGGCGCCAACCGCCTGAGGTAGTCTTCCCTCTCGACCGTCGAAACAAACCCGTCCCTGTCCGTGTCCATCGACCTTCGCTCCTCGGCAGAATGCAACTCGAAAAAAGTCAAGTCCATCTCCAGATCAATGTGCCTGCGGCCAACTCTTACGGTGACCGCGTGTTGGATGTAATCTGCGAGAACATCATGGGCGTCCGAGCGGATGGGCCCAAGTAAGTAGACAACCAGCAACACTCCGCAACTTGCGAGTCGACGAACTCGATCGCTCCGCAGCAGGTGTGGAAGAGCCGATGATTCCTTGTCCCTCAACATGTGAACAGAAGTGCGGATTTCGTGGTTTTCATGGAATGAGGATCGTCACTGGAACCTGGCAACCCGAGCTTCCTTTATGCTCGCGCCGGCATGGGGATTGGTTCCACATGAGAGGGCATGGGCGGATAATCCGGAGGCGGAATCTCTCGCACCAGATCGCTGATCTTCACAGTCTCGCCGGTGGTGAACGAGCGGTTGGCAGCCACCCCCACCAGGAGAGAAAAGGCTCCCGCACGGTGATCTGCGGCGCGAAGATACTTGTCTGTCGGCCTTTGCGGCAGGAAGATGTCATCGAGCATCACACGATCGCCTCCGGCGTGCTCGCCATCGCCTTTCCACACGGGCACCTCGTAGGCGGCCGCACGGATGGGACAGATGCGGATCGTGGTAGCCCCCTCCTTTCGATCTGGAACTGATCTCCCTTCTCGTGGATTAACGTAAACCAGTTCTTCCATTTTATGCTCGAGCCGACCTTTGGTCCCGTTAAAGCAGATTTGGTAGCCTTCCCAGGCGCTGAAGGCGTTCAGGGAGTAGGCCATCGTGACGCCAGTGTTGTAGCCCACCTGCACGTTCATGGTGTCCTCGATGTCAATGTCGGGGCGAAAGACACAGCGGTCTCGGAAGTATCCGTCATAGTGTTCCTGGGCGAGATAGACCTCTCGGTATTCCGGGTGCGTGGCGATATCAAGATAGAAGCCACACCTTGCCTTCTCCGGGCACGTCAGGCAGCGATCGTGATGACTTTCCAGACCAATGCGTTTGGCCATTGCGGGTGTGTAGAAATGCCGCTTTCCCGTGGCCATAACCGAAACCGGGACGGCAGAGAGCCACCAGTTGACGAGATCAAAATGGTGCGTGGCCTTGTGTACCATTAAACCACCAGAATTGACCTTGTTGCTGTGCCAGCGGCGGAAGTAGTCCGAACCGTGGAAAGTGTCGAGGTGCCAGTGAAAATCCACGGAAAGAACGTCGCCGATGATGCCGCTCATGAGCAGATCCTTGACCTGTGTGCGCGGCGGCGAGTAGCGGTAGTTGAATGTAACGCGGCAGCGCTTTCCGGTTCTGCGTTGCGCGTCGAAGATGGCGCGGCATTTTGTCTCATCTGTGGTCATCGGTTTCTCGGTTACTACATCACAACCAAGTTCCATGGCGCGCACGATATAATCGCTGTGCGCGGCGTCCTTGGTTGTCACAATGACCGCATCTGGCTTCGTTTCTTGAATCAAGCGATCAAAGTCGCTCGACGCATAGATAGGCACTTCCAACCCTGCAAAGCTGCGGGCGTGGGCTTGCGCCAGTTTGAGGCGACCTGGATTCAAGTCACAAAAACCGACCATTTCACAGTGTTCCGCATGGCTCGATAGGACCGCCTTGCGGTAGAGGATCGACCGCCCCCCGACGCCTACCTGTGCGAATCGCCTTCTGGCAGTTCCCCCCCTGGCTTCCTCAATGGCCGAAGATCCAACCACGACACCTGTGGCTGTCACGGCAGCCGCAGTGAGGAAATCGCGACGGGAGATTTCACGCCTGTCTGGAAGTGGGTTTCTCATTCGAATTTGTGCCGGACCAAACGCACCCGAAGGGGGGATCACTTTTCAGGGACTACGCAGTTGTTACGCATACAATGCCAATGGAACGTTGCAGCGGTGGCTTACACGAATGGAGGGGCTGATATGATGGCACATATTCACGGCGGAGGAGCCACACCGCCCGTCAAGCGAACCGTTGCTCGATCGTTGAGCCATGTGATGTCCGCCGCCCCTTTGACCTGAATGATGCCGTTGCACTTAGGGCTTCTATCAGCAGGTTGAAGAGTGGACGCGTCCCTCCACTTCTTGATTTCCGTGTGGCCGTCGGCAAAGGAGAATCCACAGGCTCCTCCATGGAAGGATGCAGGCAAATCCTGCCAGGTATTCGTGTTTCCGCCCGGACCTCCATCGCAGGCGTAAAAACCATCGTTGATGCTGTCTGGATGTTCATCCAGAAAAACAAAGATCGCTGTTGGATTTCTGATTTCGCTGGTCTTCCGGTACCACTGCCATGTCGTGCTGGTGGTCTCGCTGCCCATGAACCGCTGCATCGAGTAGCTTCGAGTGCGCACCTTCCCTTCGAGGGTGAGCATCGCGTCTGCAGGGCACTTGTATGTCGCAACATTCTTGGCGGTATATTCCCCCAGGAGCCCCGTCTTGAGCCGGTCCGGGTTGCTGGTTTCATCGGAGCCCGCCCAGGTCATGCGGCTGAAGGTCCAACTCTGGTCCGGTAAAGCCGGGTTCGGATTGTTGAGGACGACCTTCTCTGCGTTGTCACCCGCATACATGACCCAAGCCAATTGTAGCTGCTTGGTGTTGTTCATACAGTAAACGCCCTGAGCCTTGTACTTGGCGCGGCTCAGTGCCGGCAAAAGCATGGCCGCCAGAATGGCGATGATGGCAATCACCACCAGCAATTCTATAAGTGTGAATCCACCGGATCTTGGAGAACGCGGTGATCGCTGGTTCGAAATTTGTGTCATTGGCATTTTCTTAAAATGTTGGTCGGGAATCCCCGGCCGCCCACCCATGCGACGGCCGGGGTTCCTTCCCTCCACTACCCAAAATCAAGGCACGACTAGACGATAAAAAGCCGCCGGCAAGGTGGCTGGATTCGTGAAATTGAACCGCCCCGTGTTGGTTAGAATATTAACCCAGATGACCGGCAAATTGAGGTTGGTTGTACGTTGAACGACGCTTGTCTGGCCCGGATACCCCGGTTCCACCCCAAACACGAATTCGCCATGAGCGATCGACGCTGTCGGAGCAGTGATCGACGGCGCTGGCACCACAGGCACTATTTCCCCGGTCGAAAGGATCCTGGTGCTCGCAACATCGCCGCCACCGTAAGGGTTAATCCACCTGATCTGCGCAAGCTGTCCGGCGGTTAAACCGGTGGCGTCGGTCCCAAACTTGATCTGGTCGGACCCGCCGCCTGAAGCGCTGCCATTCCAACTGCTGATAGTCAACGTTCCGGCATTCCAGCCAACAACGCTGCTGTTCGAGAAGGTCACCACAGCCCCCCCCGCTCCGCTACCCAACCGGATGGTTGCCGACCCTGCGAGTTTCAAAGTTTTGATGGAAACGCTCGAGGAGTCATTCACCGCTGCTGTCCCACCTTTGAGAACCAGCCCTGCATAATTTAGCAAGTTCGTACTCACCAGCAGGTTATAGGTCGGAGTGCTCCCTCCTTGACTGTCCAATCCCAGCGATACCACGCAGTTAACATTCGTGGGGCCGTCAACATCGAGCGTCTCGTTGTTGTCAACTGCTAGCGTCAGAGTCCCGCCGGAACCCGTCACCCGCCCATACCGACCATTCCCCATCACGTTCCACAGATTCGTCGCAGCACCCTGGATGCGCAATCCATAATCGCCCGCACCGTGGACAATCAGGTTAGCCCCCGGGTAGGTGCCCATCCCGGCACCCGCAAGTCCGTTAAAATTCACTCCACCGGTCGTGCCACCAATACCGGCACTCGTGAATGTTTGACCGGAACTTTCGGCGAACGGCAGGTTTACAATCATTCGGGCATCGTCGGCGGTGGTTCCACGCCCCGTGATGGGACGGAACAACTCAATCACCCTGACACTGGAACTGTTGGTCTGGGAGCGATAAATCTTGAGTTCACCGTTGTCCTGAATGGTGATAAACGAGAAAACGCCTATTACCGAGCTGTCCCCCACAGATGGACCGTTGCCTTCCCAGTGCTGCGTCCGGAGTTGCAGGTTCAGGTTGCATCTCCCGCCACCCATAATGTTGATGTAGTTGGTGGCTGTCGTGTTCACACCATCGCCGGTTGCATAGCCCAGCCGCAGCGGTCGTCCATCATTCTTGCCGGCACTGAAGTCAACCGAAGATCCCGGCTCGAAAGTCAGGTCACATGCAAGGAACGGGGTATTCTCCCGATTCCAAATCTGGAGCGCGTCATGAAAATGGATGCCATAGGGCTGGTTCAAGTAAAACGCTCTCTGGTATCCGGATTGCTGGGTGCCGCGATGCACGCCGCGGATCGCCAACCGTCCCACGTTCCTGCTGGTGCCATTGGAGTCCACCTCAGCTACGGCAGAGTTTCCGAATGGATGCCCTTTGATGATCAGATTTCCGTTGCTCATGACCGACCAGGCAAGTGCGGCTGTTGCGCCGTTCGTGATGGAGAGAACCAGATCACCCTCTCCTAGTCGACGGGAATATCCAGCCGCTCCCACGATGCGCCCATCGTTTCCATTCGGTCCAAGAGTTAACCCCCAAGTCGGCACATCCCATGGTCCGGCATAATTCGTTCCGTTGCGACCATCTCCCGTGTAAGGCATCGGCTCGCCGATGACAATAGTTCCCGGGATGCCGTTGGTCGTGTAGGATCGGTAAAGCGTCGGCCCCTGATCCACGGTCTTGCTGTTCATGAGCAATGTTCCGCCGTTGGGACCAAATTCGATGCCGTGCACGGCCCAATCACCGATGAAATCAGCACTGTTGCTGCCGGTGGTGTCGGTATAATACGGCTGATAGTCTATCACCCCACCGTCGACCTTGACGTAGCCACCACCGCTCGTACCATTCCCGCCGAAGTAACTGGGATTCGGATAGTCGGCCATGGCGTCCGTGCCCTGAAAGACCACGTTGCCGCCGTTGGTCGCCACAATCTGATTGACCGTATTGGCAGCGTTGGCAATCACAGAATTACCCGGCCCGAAGATCGCACTGTTTGCGTTGCCGTTGATCGCGTTGTTCAACGTCACCACGCCGTCGCCTGATCCGCCGAAGGCACGGTCCGCCCCGCCAAGATCAATGTCAGCGTTGAGCGTAACGGTGCCGCCACCATTATTGGAGAAGTTGCCGCCCAGGGTCACTCCCCCGTTGGCGATCGCGTAGGCATCCGGAGCGTTGAACGTTAACGAACCAATACTGTAAGTCCCGGCACCTAAATCCACCGTCTGTCCGGTGACGTTAGGAAACAGGATGTTGTCACCGACGGTGGGAACTATGTTCCAGTTTCCGGAAGTGCTCCAGAGTGTGTCAACATTTCCCGACCACAAGGATGTGGCGGCATGAAGTGTCACATCACCGCCAGAGGACAAAGCGGTGAGGATTCCGAGGAGAAGGCTGCGGCTTTTCATAAGGGTCGATTGGGTTCTATGGGCTTGTGACTGGGATCTGGCAGTGACAAGGACAAACAGGTCCTCACACGCACAGAATTCAAGTCGGATTTCATACGCCAACTATCTTATTCTTAAGCACGGTTTCCTGTTAGAGGTATCTAACCAAAACCTAAGCCTCTTATGCCTCTATCCAGATAGGGGCATTTACCTCTGGGGGGAAGGCAGGCTGCGACACTCAAGACACTTGATGCCACCCACCTTGAGGAACTCAACGTCCCCGCCAGACAACGGTGGCGATGGATTGCCCGCGCAGCCGGAAGGTGGACGTATACCGTGAACAGTGCAAACTGAAGACGAGCTCCCGCCCCCCGGTGTTGACAACAACAAGGACCATGGAGCCGTCGGGGTTCCGAAAGGCGACGTTGGGGGCGGAGCGGGGGCAGTTACTGTCCACTCGCACTGCTCCACGCTGAATATACTTCATGAAATGTCCGTAGAGAAGGAAGTCGAAATGCTCAACCGGAGTCTTAAGTTTCCTGTTGAGCGTGATGATGGTTTGATCTGCCTCAAAAGGACCATTATTTGGCCCCCCCTTTTCATCAAGGATCGTGACCCACGCGTTGTAACTGCAGGCCCAGTTTCGCAGTTTCTCGATCAGCTCTCCACCGCCCTTCACTCCATACACTGAGCCCTCGGTGAAATGGATGGTGGCTTCAGGGAATTCTCTGTGGAAGACGCTCATGCCTTCCGCCCCCCCCGCATAGCCGTGGAAGGCGGTGCCACCGACGAATTTGGCCGCCAACGGATCACCCAGAATCGTGCGCGGATAGGCAAGTCCAGGATCGTCACCTCTCGCCTGAATGTTGTAGTTGTGATCATAACACCAGATTTTTGTCTGCATACCCGCGCGTGCCAGAGCCGGTCCGAGGTGATCGCGGATGAAGTCCCGTTCCTGCCGCCCGGTCCAGTGGCACGAAGGATAGAACCACTTGGGATCTTTCTCCCTGGCGCGGTCGACTCCCGGTTCGTTCTGAATTGTGATGGCGTAGATGGGGATCCCCTCGCCTTCATAAGCACGGATGAATTTCACGAGGTATTCGGCGTAAGCCGCATACCATTCAGGCAGGAGGTGTCCGCCGATCATCGTGCCGGTGCTTTTCATCCAACCGGGCGGACTCCACGGCGAGGCAAAAAACAGCACTTGGTGGTTCTTCTGGCGGGCCAGCTTTAGGACGGGAAGGATGTAATCGCGATCCCTCATGATGGAAAATCGCTTTAGCTCGGGATCGGTCTCCCCGTGGGGAACATCATCGTAGGAATACCACGCGTCGCCGGTAAAATCTGGTGTACCAATGCAAATTCGCATCAGATTCATCCCGATTCCGTTCGTCGGGCTGACCAGGCGCTCAATGGTGCGCTCACGATCCGCCGCCGACATGCGCCAGAGATTCGAGCACGTGGACGGTTCGAATGATGAGCCTAGACCAAGGATCTTTTGAAATTGAACCTCGGGGTTGACATCAATTCG
>CAIWMU010000183.1 GCA_903913865.1 uncultured Verrucomicrobia subdivision 3 bacterium | reverse complement strand
CATGCGCCTTGAAGGACCGTCTCGGCGCCGAGTGGACCACCAAACCCTCGGCACGCCGCCTTCCTTGCAGGGCTGCGCAAAAACCGCCTCAAAGGCAGGTTCTCAGCCACCATGCCCAATTCCAGATGAATCGGCCCTGCCTCTGCCAGGATTGGGGCACGATCCGAGCTTGCCGACGATCCGGCCACATCCTATGATCATCTCACCCGAAGCCTTGGTTTCATGGCGCGAGCCGCATCGGTGCCGGACCGCTCGTCGAACAGGTGGAGGCGGGAGCCGGGGATTGGGCCGCCCGGCAAGCAAAGAACACTGCGACTTCGGAAGATTAAACTGTGTCAATGTCAGGATCGCCACCCATTGCCGATCCGGGAGCCGGGCCCGGCAAGTTGCCGGAACCACCTCCGGGATGGGTTAGCCGCTACGGCCCCACTCTACTGATCTTCGCGCTCGGTTTACTTGCCACTGTTCTAGCCACGCGGCACTCCCAGTCGGACAACGTGGCAAGCGACAGATTGGAATTTGACTTCGCCTGCCGGGAAATTGGGCTCAAGGTAAAATCCCGACTAAAGGATCACGAACAAATCCTTAGAAGCGTGGCTGGACTTTTTGCGGCATCGACCAACGTAACCCGCTCCGAATGGCACAACTTCGTCACAAGCCTGAGGGTCGATGAATACCTTCCTGGAATCCAGGGCATCGGCCACGCGTTACTCGTGGCACCGGGGGGATTGGAAGCCCATGAGCGGGCGATCCGTAGCGAGGGATTCCCCGATTACCACGTGTGGCCTCCCGGAAACCGTGAGATTATCACCTCCATCATTTATTTGGAGCCGTTCACAAATCGGAATCTGCGCGCCTTCGGCTACGACATGTTCTCTGAATCCACCCGCCGATCTGCAATGGAGCTTGCCAGGGACGAGAACACCACGGCACTTACTGGCAAAGTCAAACTGGTTCAGGAGACATCCACTGATGTTCAGGCTGGCACATTGATGTTCGTCCCGATTTACAAACACGACCTGCCCATAGCCACCGTGGCGGACCGACGTGCTGCGCTTCAAGGTTGGGTTTACAGCCCCTATCGGATGAATGACCTGATGCGGGGAATTCTTGGGGAGTGGGGCTCTCCCAAACGCCAGAGCATCCGGCTGGAGACATACGATGGCGAGGACCCTTCCCCGGACCATCTCCTGCATGACACCCACGCGACCTTTGGTTCAAACCAACCACCTGCCAATGGCTTTTCAATTCAATCTCCGGTCACATATGCTGGACGGCGCTGGACCTTGTCATTCACCCAAACCGCCCACCCGGGCGGTGGCGTTCAGGGAGGGGTTTGGGCGGTGGCGGCGACGGGAACCGCGCTCAGCCTGCTGCTCGCCGGGTTGCTTCACTCACTTCGAAACACCCGATACAATGCACGACGGCTTGCTCACCAACTCACCGCTGACCTCCAGCAAGCCACTGAACGACTTGGTCTGGCCACATCCGCAGGAGGCGTGGGGATCTGGGATTATGATGTCATATCAAACACGCTGACTTGGGATGACCAGATGTTCCGCCTCTATAGCACCACCCGGGAGCAGTTCAGCGGTGCCTATGAGGCATGGATAGCGGGAGTTCACCCCGAAGACAGGCAGCGCATGTTCGACGAAATCCAGAAAGCTCTGAGCGGGCAGGAGGATTTCAACACGGAGTTCCGGGTGCTTTCACCAGATCGGAGCGTCCGCCATATCCGCGCTCTGGCCCTGATACAGCACAGCCCTTCCGGTCAGCCATTACGAATGGTCGGCACCAATTGGGACATAACAGACCGAAAAGAGGCCGAGGCGGCACTCAAGGAAAGGGACGAGAACATCCACCTCCTCCTTAATTCCACGGCGGAAGCCATTTACGGCATCGACCTGGACGGAAACTGCACGTTTTGTAATAGCTCATGTCTCCGGCTTCTCGGCTACCAGAGGCCGGAAGAGCTTTTCGGCAAGAACATGCATTGGGAGATTCATGGGAAGCATGCTGACGGGAGCCCCTTCCTCGTGGAGGACTGCCGCATATATCAGGCGTTTGTCCAGGGAGAACCAGCGCATGTTGATGACGAAGTCTTCTGGCGGGCCGATGGCTCATCATTCCCTGCAGAATATTGGTCCTACCCGCAACGCCGCAACGGCGTGATCGTTGGAGCCGTCGTAACCTTTCTGGATATCACTGAACGCCACAGAATCGAGAGTGCCCTACGGGAGAGCCAGTTGTTCCTGCTCGAAACTCAGCGAATCGCCCGTTTGGCGGGATGGAAAGCCAACCCTCATACCGACTACCTCGAATGGACAGCCGGAGTCTTCGAGATAATCGAAGCACAACAAAGTGGACAACCCGGCTTGACGGAGGGACTGAAGTTCTACCTCCCCGAATACATTCCCACCTTGAAGGAAAGTATCACCCGATGCCTGGAGACAGGTGAGCGGTTTGCGTTGGAGTGCCCCGGCATCACGGGCACAGGCAAGATGATATGGACTGAAGTGCGGGGGCTTGCTCCAATGACGGAGCGCGGACGTGCCTATGTGATGGGGACCTTTCAGGACATCACCGAGCGAAAGCGGGCAGAGGTAGCGCTCCGGGAAAGCGAGGCCAATTTCAGGACATTTTTTGAGTCCATGACAGACATAATCCTGGTAGGCACACCGGCTGGCCAGATTTTGTTCACCAACTCGGCAGTCACGCGAACGCTTGGATACAGCCCGGAGGAACTCCTCTCGATGAAGGTGCTTGACCTGCATCCGGTCCCCAAGCGGGCTGAGGCAGAAGAAATCTTTACTGCCATGTTCCGGGGGGACCGTACCAGCTGCCCCCTCCCGCTTGAGCGCAAGGATGGGACCCTTGTCCCGGTTGAGACACGTGTCTGGTTTGGGAAGTGGAACGGCACCGAGTGCCTCTTTGGTGTTTGCAAGAATCTTACTGCCGAGGTGGATGCCCAACAGCGCTTTGAGCGACTCTTCCGAAGCAATCCAGCCCTGATGTCCCTTTCCACGCTGCCCGATTTGCGCTTTTTCGACGTCAATGATGCTTTCCTAAAGGTGATGGGTTTCGCAAAAGCGGATGTCCTTGGCCATACCCCGGATGACTTGGGAATGTTCCCTGGCCCCGAACTCCCTTTCTCCTGGGCGAATTCGCTACAATCCAATACTCCGGTGACGGATTTCGAAGTCCACGTTCGCCGTAGGGATGGCGCGATCATCCAGTGCCTGTTCTCCGGCGAAATCATCAGCAGCCAGGGACGTCAGTATTTTTTGGCCGTCATGATCGACATCACCTCCCGCAAACAGGCTGAGGAAGAGCTGTTGCGAACCCTGGCTGCTGAGCGTGAATTGAGTCTGCTCAGGAGCAATTTCGTGAGCATGGTCTCCCATGAGTTCCGCACTCCTTTGAGCGCAATCCTTGGTGCTGCCGAAATGTTGGAGGATTATTACGATCGTCTGACTCCTGAGAAGCGAACTGGATATTTCCATTTGATTCGACAGGAGAACCAGCGATTGACGAACATGCTTCAGGAAGTCCTGTTGCAGGGCCAGCTGGATGCCGGACGGGTTCTTTACATCCCCCGACCCACGGATGTTCTCTCCCTGTGCCAGAGGATCGTCACCTCTGTTCAAGCTGCATTTCCCAAGCATCCGCCCATCCTGTTTGAAAAGGATGCTCCGGAGGGCCTCGTCATGGCGGATGAGAACCTGCTTGAGCGGGTGCTCAGCAACCTGTTGGCAAACGCCCTCAAATATTCCCCTGCTTTGACACCGGTTTCTATAAGCATCAGACGGATTGATGCGGAATGGGTGCTTAGCGTTCGAGATCAGGGCATTGGCATTCCGGCAACCGATCAGGCAACCATGTTCTCCGCCTTTCGTCGTGGAGGGAATGTTGGCAACATCAAAGGAACCGGCGTTGGCCTCTATGTGGTCAGGAAGTGTGCCGAGTTGCAGGGTGGGAGGATCGAATTTGAGAGCCGGGTCGGTCAGGGGTCCACTTTCTCATTCCATCTACCTTGGCAGCCGTGCGAGCCACCTCCTATCCAATAACCTTCTCATGGCCAACATACTTGTGATTGAAGACGACGAATTGTTCCGGCTCACTCTGGAGGATCGTCTCCTGATGGAAGGCTTCAGCGTATTGACCGCTGCCGATGGGGCGGAAGGACTCCGGCAGGCCCGGGAACAGCTGCCAGACCTGATACTGTGCGACATCATGATGCCTGTCATGGATGGCTATGCAGTGTTGCAAGCTCTGCAAAAGGAGACACGAACAACGCGAATCCCATTCGTTTTTCTGACGGCCAGTTCCGACCCCCTCCAAATCAGGGCGGGGCTCGATCTCGGGGCCACCGATTACCTTTGCAAACCGGTGCCCAAAACAAAGTTATTGACCACGATTCAGCATTGTCTCGAAAATCAGAACCCTCCCGGGCATGAACCATGAGGTTCTGGTGGGCCTGCTGGGGCTTCTGGCAACCAGGATGCGCCCCCCTTCGAAGCCGGTTGGCTTCTCGAAACTCATAAAGCCATCTGGTTGGTGCGGCATGGACCAACAAAAATCCGGTGTGGATCGAGGCACCCACACCAGGTGCCAGTTCCAAATCCGGAACCTGCAGAACGTCCCTTCTCAATCCGGCTAAATCCCGCTCCGGACTTTGTTGTGGATTTTTCGGATTTTCATTTTGACATCCGCTCAATTACCCCTAAGATTTTCCCCGTTCTGGATGGGGTCGTAGCTCAGTTGGTAGAGCGCCTGAATGGCATTCAGGAGGTCGCAGGTTCGAACCCTGTCGGCTCCACCATCCTTAACAATTACATTTCTTGAGGCAGGCTGAGGTTTTAGCTTCATTCCCACAATCACCCGTTCCAGGTTTTATTTCTTCCTGAGTTGGGACGATCGTCACATGCGATGAGCACTGTCTATCATCGTGCCATCCCGGCATGGAATATTTTATCCACAATTCGCACCTTGACAGCCCCCAAGAGACACTTGTAAACAGAACTCAACGCGTTATCTTACCGCTGGTGAATCAAAAATGGCATAAGTGGCTTCCTGGGGTGTTCATGCTTCTGGCGGCACTATCGCGCTGGCCGGGATTGTTCCCGCCCAATTTCAGCGCATTCTACGCTCTGGCGTTTTGTGCCGGATCGTTCTTCCCTGCCAACATCAAGTGGTGGCTTCCCCTCCTCACTCTCGTGCTGTCAGACATCGCCTTGAATCTCTATTACTATTTTGGCATGGGCATCAACGCCTTCCAATGGTGGCAATTGGTGAATTATGCCGTCTTCCTGCTGATCGTCTGGTTTGGTAGTCGTTTCAATCCAAGGGGGTCGTTTCTACGGCTCCTTTCCGGGGGCATCACAGGAGCAATCCTCTTTTATCTCATCACAAATACCGCAGCCTGGATGTTCAATCCGTTCAACAACCCGGAATACACCAAGGATTTGGCCGGCTGGATCATTGCCCTCACCAAGGGTACGGGAGGCTACCCTACAACTCTTGAGTTTTTTCGCAACACCCTCCTTAGCGGTGGCCTGTTCACAGGTCTCTTTGCCGGTGCCATGAAATTGAGCGCGGCACCGGAGGAGTCCGAAGAGACTGATCCGGTGGCAGAGGATGCCCAACCGGATGAAGCCCCGGAAGAAACCAAAGCCTGATCCTCAAAGCGTCATCCCTGGCCATGAACGTTGGAATTCTCTCAGACACACACAACTTTCTGGATTCGCGCATACCCTCCCTCTTCGCGGGAGTGGATCACATCCTGCATGCGGGAGACATTGGGATGCCCTCCATCCTAAGCAAGCTGCAGAGCATTGCCCCGGTAACCGCTGTTGCGGGCAACACTGACGATCCCGGTCATCGCTATCCGCTCACTGCCCGGATCGACCTCGGCAGCACAAGCTTCCTTCTGCACCATATTGTAAATCCGCAGAATCTAACCACAGACTTGCAGAGATCCATCCTGCGAGAGACTCCCGATGTGGTGGTTTTCGGCCATACTCACGAGTTCAGTGCTGAGACAGTTGGGGACGTTTTGTTTTTCAACCCGGGCTTTGCCGGGGGTGGAGTCCCTCGCTACGACCGGTCCGTAGCAATCATCACGCTGGATGCGAACGGTGTGAGTTGGAAAAAAATCCTGCTCTGACGACCAGGTTTCCGGCCTGCAGCCCCAAACCCGGGTGCAATTCCTATCTGGCATCAGGTCATGGAAGCGGTCTGCCCGGGATCACTCCTACCCGTGGCTTCGGTTGCAAGGCAGTTGACCGCGGGAGGGAGGAGTTGTGGCTTTTTGACTCAAAACCTGTGAACCAGCTTCTCGATCAGGAAATTGCTCTCACGCATGGCCTGTTCACTAAAGGGCCCAAACCAGGCGGCCACTTTCTGGAACTGATTAATAAATGCCTGTTTATCTCCCCGGTCCACCATTTCGAGATGGCGGTTCAGGGACTCGATGAAATCCCGGAGCAGGACCCGGCGCTCGGGAGTGGCGAAGATGATCTCAGCATAGAGCGCCGGATCCTGTGCAAAGAGGCGTCCCACCATTCCCAATTCAAGGCGGTAGATGGGGCTGGAAACCTCCAAAGTGCGGGAGATGGGCACTTGCCGACCACAGAGATATTCCCCGAAGGCGAAGGTGGCAAAGTGCCTCAGGGCCTGCACAATCCCCATTGTGCGATCGTGCTCCCCGGCCTCCGCCTCCACCAGCACATTCCCCCAGACAGCAAGCTGATCCAGAAGCCATTGGCAGGCCGCCCCATCCCGCCCCGGACTTACAACCACAATCTGCTTGTCCATTGAGACGGTGCCCGGCCCAAACAACGGATGCAACCCGGTGACTGGACCCGCATGCGCCCGCAGCATCGCTTCAAGCGGTTCTTTTTTCAAACTGGTGATATCGCACAACACGCAGTTTGGGGGGAGGTGAGGTCCAAGCTGCAGGGCCACCGATGGCGAAACCTGAATCGGAACGGCAAGCAACGCCAGGTCAATGCCTGAAGCCAGTTCCGCGACCTGAGGCCAGTCCTCAACATCCAGAATTCTGACCAAATAGTCGGATTGCGTGAAGCAGCGTGCAAAGAGCCTCCCCATGCTCCCCCGCCCTCCCACAATCAACACCCGGGCACCGGGTCGCACACTCCGCCGCCCCAGGGTATCCAACTGGCCCACACGCGAATTGCGCATCACGGTCCGGAACAAATCCTCGATGTAATCGGGATCAAGGCCTGCCTCCTGAGCCTGTGCCCGGCGGGATGAGATGAGATCCTCCTCGCGGGCCGGATGGTGGGTCGGAAGCCCCCGCTCCTTCTTGACCTCCGCCACTTCCATTACCAGCCCCCTGCGTTGTGCCAGCAAGGCCACTAACTGCCGATCTGTCTGGTCTATCTCCTGACGCAGGCGCTCAAGCCCCGTGACAGGTGTGGGCACACCTGCCGTGGCTTTCAAGTCATCATTGAAATCCATGTTCATTGGTTCTTCCACCATAATCCACATCCCGGGGCATCGGGTAAAGAACTCTTGAAGGAACAGGTATGAACGTCATCTCTTCAAAGTTGAAAGACTGGCAGGATGGGCTCTGTGGTGTTGGATCTTCCACAACACGCCGTCCCCCCACCGAATACTACTTGTTTGCCATGGGACCCCTCCCTTAGGATAAGTTTCATTCGAAAGGTTCGGTCCCGTGCGGTAGTGCGCTGCTGACGGGGGGCGAATGGCGGCCGGGTTGCCTGCCTATTCGACTCTCACGGCTGGGACCGGGTCTGATCTTGAACATCAACATTAACATTTTTGCACACACCGCCCGCAGGCCAGCGGGTAGCAGGGCGGAATCAAAATTCACTATGAAAACCAATCCCCCCATCAACCGCCTCGTGGGCGATCTGCCCAAGATCGGCATCCGTCCAGCCATCGATGGCCGTCGCAAAGGCGTTCGGGAGTCCCTTGAGAAAACCACCATGGACATGGCCAAATCGGTGGCCAAACTGATCGAGAACAGCCTGCGCCACTCCAACGGCATGCCCGTGGAATGCGTCATCGCCGACCGCTGCATCGGTGGCGTGACCGAGGCTGCCATGGCAGCGGAAAAGTTCCGAAAGGAAGGCGTGGGAGTCTCCCTGACCGTGAGCCCCTGCTGGTGTTACGGTTCCGAGACCATGGACATGGAGCCTGGAATTCCTAAAGCCATCTGGGGCTTTAATGGCACGGAGCGCCCGGGGGCGGTTTACCTTGCCGCAGTCAGTGCTGCTCATACGCAGAAAGGCCTTCCTGCGTTCACCATTTACGGGCGGGATGTTCAGGACATTGGCGACAAGAATATTCCGGCGGATGTGCGGGAAAAGATCCTCCGGTTTGCCAAGGCGGGACTGGCCGTCGCCACGATGAAAGGAAAGTCCTACCTCTCGATCGGCGGGGTCTCCATGGGTATCGCCGGCTCCATTGTTAATCAGGATTTCTTCGAGGACTACTTCGGCATGCGGGTTGAATGCATCGACATGACCGAGCTGGTGCGCCGGGTTGAGGAGAATATTTACGATGGCGAGGAGTTTGCCCGGGCGATGGCCTGGGTTAAAAAGCACTGCCCTGAAGGCAAGGACTACAATCAGCCAAAACGCCCCGGCGACCGGAAGGAATGGGAGTGGGAGTTTTCTGTCAAATCAGCCCTGATCGTTCGGGACCTGATGATTGGAAACAAACGACTGGCCAAACTCGGGTTTGAGGAGGAGGCCTTGGGCCATAACGCGATTCTTGCGGGATTCCAGGGCCAGCGCCAGTGGACTGACCACTATCCGAATGGCGATTTTCTCGAGGCTATTTTGAGTTCATCGTTCGATTGGAACGGCATTCGTGAGCCGCTGCTGGTGGCCACCGAAAATGATGCTCTGAATGGCATCTGCATGCTCCTTGGCCATCTTTTGACGGATTCAGCGCAGATTTTTGCCGATGTTCGCACCTATTGGAGCCCGGAGGCCGTCAAGCGCGTCACCGGTCAGGAATTGCAAGGCGCGGCAGCCCCGGGCCTGTTGCACCTGATCAACTCTGGAGCGGCAGCGCTGGATGGATGTGGCCGCCAGTTGAAAAGCGGGGCGCCAGCCATGAAGCCGTTCTGGGAAATCACACCGAACGAGGCTCTGGGCTGCCTTGAGGCCACCACCTGGCCCCCTGCGATGGTGGAATACTTCCGGGGCGGAGGGTTCTCCAGTTCTTACGGGACCCGGGCGGACATGCCTGCCACGATGTTCCGCATCAACCTCATCAAAGGCCTCGGGCCTGCCCTCCAGATTGCTGAAGGAAGTTTTGTGGACCTGCCCAAGAGCATCTACTCTGTGCTGGAAGAGCGGACCAACCCAACCTGGCCCAGCCACTGGTTCGTGCCGAACCTGCTTCCGAAAGGCCCGTTCAGGGATGTTTATTCCGTCATGAACGCCTGGGGTGCAAACCATGGCACCATCAGTTATGGCCATATCGGTGCCGACCTCATCGCCCTTGCATCGATGCTGCGCATCCCCGTTTACCTGCATAACGTGGATGAAACCCGGATTCACCGCCCCTCATCGTGGACAGGTTTCGGCACTGCGGACGCTGAAGCGGCAGACTTTCGTGCCTGTTCAACCTACGGGCCGCTATACCGCAAGTTCTGATGGATTCAAAGTTGGGGGGCAGCCTTCACGGCTGCCCCCCAACCTGCGGGTTCCTTCTCCACTTGGAGGAAAGTTCCGAAGGGCCCGTCAAATCTTGGCCGGATCTGGATGCACCCATGGTGCGCGATAGGGTCTGGACAGAAGTTTGTTGGCTTCGTCGTCTCCGACCACTTTCCCTGCTGCCGCGTCCCACTTCAGCGAGCGTCCGAGCTTCATCGACATGTTGGCCAGAATGCATGAGGCGGTGGAAATGTGCCCCTGCTCAATGTCGGCGACTGGCCGTCCACGAGTCGCGATCGAATTCAACAAATCCTTCATGTGGTTCCGCATTGCCGGCGCCACGTGTTTTTCGAGCCCCGCTTCGGTCTTGTCCTCCGGGAACTGTTCCAACTCATAGGTGACATCCTTGTGGACGGTTTCCCCACCCCCGAATGGGATAAAATCGTAGCCCATGACACTGGCCTTGAGGGTTCCCTTGTCCCCATAAAAGGTCATTCCCCAAGGATACTTGGGATCGGGAGCCTCTCCCCATGTGCGGTGCTGCCAGACAACCTGCAACCCGCCAAAATCAAAGGTCGCCGTCTGCGTGTCGGAAATGTTGGCCTTGCTCTCCTTCTGGACCAGGATTCCACCGGTCGAAGTCACCTCCACCGGCCAACCGAGTTCAAGCATCCACCGGACCGCATCCAGCATGTGAATGCACATATCCCCCATGATGCCGTTGCTATACTCCATGAATCCCCGCCAACTCCTTGGATGGTGCAGCTTGTTGTAGGGCCGGTAGGGTGCCGGGCCCGTCCACATCTCATAATCAAGATAGTCGGGAGGAGTGCTGTCAGGCGGATTCTCCCGCGTGCGCATGTGGTAATAGCAGCAGATCTCGACCAGACCGATTTTGCCCAATTTTCCCTCCCGGAGGAAGCGGTCCCTCGCTTCGATCAGATGCGGGGTGGATCGGCGCTGTGTGCCCACCTGAACGACGCGATTGTGCTTGCGGGCGGCCTTGAGCATTGCCTGCCCCTCAGCGATGTCGATGCTGATCGGCTTTTGAAGGTAAATGTCCGCACCGGCCTCAACAGCCGCCAGCATGGGGAGGCAGTGCCAATGGTCAGGCGTCCCGATCAGCACCACGTCCAGATCTTTCTCCTTCAGCATCTCCCGGTAGTCCGTATAGGTCCTGGGCTTCTTGTGACTTGCCTGCCGTGTGGAGATCAGATCCGCCGCTTCTGAAAGCATCCGTTTGTCCACATCGCAGACGGATACGACCTCAACAGGGGCAACCTGAATAAGTCGAAGGACGTCCCCTTTTCCATACCAACCCGCTCCGATCAAACCAACCCGTTTCTTCTGGTCGGCAAAATCGACGGCGTGGGATCCCATGCTGGAGAGCGCAAGGCTGCTCGCTGCAGTAAGTTTGAGAAAATTTCGGCGGTTCATGGATTCACCATTAGGTCGAACCCGGCCCAAACGCAATCCGGAAAGCAAAATAATTGGGCCCTTTTGAAGACATCCCCCTCCTTGATTGATGCACCGGGGTGCTGGAAAGTCTCCTGACCCTCGGCCCTCTGAAGGGGCGAGGCCAGAATGCCGGATCAGGATAAGTCCCGATGGGATGGATGAAGGCTGAAAAATCCATTGAAATCACCCTCCCAACCCCTCAAAGTAGCGCCATGCAATCTGTTTTTACAGGGCCAGTTTACGTGGTGCGGGACAACATCGACACCGATCAGATCATTCCCGCGCAATACCTGAATCTTGTGCCCACCATCGCCGAAGAATACGAGAAACTTGGGTCCTACGCTTTGTGCGGACTGCCAGATGAGCTTTATCCGGAGCGCTTTGTCCGCGAGGGGCAGTTGGACAGCGATTATGCCATCGTCGTCGCTGGGCGTAATTTTGGGTGTGGGAGTTCCCGGGAACATGCCCCGATCGCCATGGGCTCTGCAAATGGACGGATTGTAGTGGCCGAGAGCTTTGCTCGCATCTTCTTCCGCAACTGCGTGAGCACCGGTGAACTCTATCCATGTGAATCCGCAGAAAGACTCTGCGACATCCTGAAAACCGGGGACATCGTCACCGTGGATCTGGATGCATCGACCGTGACCGTGAATGCCACCGGTGTGAAGCACCCGTTTAAGCCGCTCGGGGATGTTCGCCCGGTTGTTGACGCGGGTGGTCTGTTCAATTACGCCCGGCAGACCGGGATGATCAGCAAGTAAGGGGGGATCCCCGGTTGGCCATGAATCTGCTCCCCCATCCCCGCAAACTGCGATGCCGGAGCGGATTCTTTCTGCTGCCGTCCCGTCCGATCCTCCATCTGCCTGCCGATCTACCCCGGGACACTTGCCTGCTCCCGCTCGCTGACCTGCTCAGGAGGGCTGTGGAATTCGCGGGTGCCGATCTCGAGTTAGTGACCGGCCCTGTCCTTCATCCTCGCCTGGCAATCGTAGCTCAGTGTGGATCCGTTCCAGCCGGGCCGGATGCCTACACGCTGAAGATCGATGGCAGAGGGGTGCACATACGCTATCAGGCAGTCGGTGGACTGCGGGCCGCTGTGGCCACCCTCGTTCAGTTGCTGCGTGAGCACAGAAGGGAACTTCCCCTGCTCGAAATAGAGGACTTCGCCGACTTTGCCCGACGGGGAGTGATGCTCGACATCTCCCGCGGACGGGTTCCCACGCTGGATACCCTGCTTGATCTCGCGGAGACTCTGGCTGGAGTCAAAATCAACGAACTCCAGCTCTACACAGAACACACCTTCGCTTACCGCAATTACGAAGCCGTCTGGGATCAATGGGGTGCCCTGACAGGGGAGGAAATCCTCCAACTTGACGCGCGATGCCGTCAGTTGGGTATCGATCTGGTGCCCAACCAGAACTCGTTTGGACACCTGCGCTACTGGCTGGCTCAGCCTTCCTTGAAACATCTGGCCGAGGTTGCGGAGCCTTATGAGAGCGCGGACGGTTCTTTCCTTCGCTTCCCCACGACACTCGCCCCGACGCACCCCGGCACACTGCCTTTCCTGCGAGGGCTTTACGACGAGTTGCTGCCCCACTTTTCCAGCAATTTTATCAACGTTGGCTGCGACGAGACCTGGGATCTCGGCCGGGGCCGGAGCCGGCCATCCTGTGAGAATCTGGGCAAAGGGCGCGTTTATCTCGATTTCCTGCTGCAGATCCACAATGAAACCAGCAAACGTGGCCGCCAGATGATGTTCTGGGGGGACATCATCCTACATCATCCAGAGCTCATCAGGGAGTTGCCGGAGGGGATCGTGGCCTTGAACTGGGGTTACGAGGCGAGTCATCCCTTTGCCAAAGAAACGGCTACTTTTGCTGAATCGGGTGTGCCGTTCTACGTCTGTCCCGGAACCTCGACCTGGATGACACTTATTGGCCGAAATGATAATGCGTTCACCAATCTTCGACTCGCAGCCGAGGCTGGGAAGCGGAACGGAGCGATCGGTTTCTTGAACACCGACTGGGGGGATGGCGGGCATCCACAGCCGCTGGCAGTCAGCCTGCCTCTCTACTTTGCCGGCGCGGCCTGCGCCTGGTGCCGGTCTTCCTGGAAGGAGGCAGACCTCGCCCCGGTATTAAGTCGGGATGCCTATTTTGACCCCACCGGGAACATCGCAGCGGCCGCTCTCGGGTTGGGTTTGGCACACCGGAAGTTCGATTTTGTCTCTCCGAACGTGACCCCCTTCGGTGCAGTCATCGCCGCTCCAGTTCCGAAGTCACGGGAATTGTTCTGTCGTGATGGCCTGAAGTATTATGCGCGCATTCCGGCCGGGAACGTAGAGTCTGCTCTTGAGGAGGTGGAGAAACATCGCCAGATTCTTTATGCATCCCGCACTACGGACCATCGTGGGGAGATGCTCGCGGCCGAGTTGGACATGGCGGCCCGGATGGCTGCTGAATCCTGCAAAATCATGCTCTGGCAGCAGGCCCTTGCCGCAAACCAGACGCGCCGGGCGGGTTCTATGGCAAAGCGTGGAATCCGGATCCTCGGTGATCTGGATCACGATTTTAATTCCTACTGGGCCCATCGCAACAAGGGCACTACAAAGAAATCGACCCCCTTCCTGAGGTGGCGGATGGATGACTACCGGAAAGGTGCCCTGCACTTCCCACCACAAGTGGCGCGTGGCAACCAGATAAAGACTTACGCAGCCGAATAGACTCCCCCCCTTTCCATGGCAATCGCTGATCTAAGACGAGAATACAATCTGGCCGGGCTCCGCCGGGCGGATCTGGACCCGGACCCACTCGCACAATTCCGCAAGTGGTTCGACCAGCAAACAGGGCTCCGCTTCAGTGGACGGCTTCGTCGCACGCTCATCCGAATCTACAAAAGGTTCCTGCTCCTCACCGGTGCGGAACCTTTTGATGCCAATGCAATGACCCTTTCGACTGTGGATGAGCAGGGCCGACCCTCCTCCCGCATCGTTCTGCTCAAAGGGATCGACCCTCGCGGATTCATTTTCTTTACCAACTACGAAAGTCGAAAAGGACGGGAACTTTCAGGCAACCGGAATGCGAGTCTGGTCTTTTACTGGGCCGACCAGGAGCGGCAGGTGTGCATCGCCGGAGAGACGGAAAAGCTACCCGCGACTGAATCCGCAGCCTACTTCCACAGCCGTCCGCGAGGGAGCCAGATCGGCGCATGGGCCTCAATCCAGAGTTCCGTCGTTCAGGACAGGGTTGCCTTGGAACATCGCTGGAAGGAGTTTGAGAGCAAATATCCACGGGAAATACCGATGCCTCAACACTGGGGAGGTTTTGTGCTGCGTCCTTTGCGGATCGAATTCTGGCAGGGGCGCCCCAACCGACTCCATGACCGGTTTTGCTATATCCGGACAGAGAGTGGTTTATGGAAGATAGACCGTCTCTCGCCTTGAGGGCGAATGGCGTGGCGAACATCCCGTCACTCCCGAGAACGCATGAGGGGTTTCAATCCCCCCCGCCGTGATGCCCACAGTCCTGCCCCTCCGTTCGATTCGATCAGACTGCTGTTGTGAGCTTTTTGCCCACTTGCAGCAACTTCACAACGGCATCCTCCGTGGCTGCTTCAGCGTAAATTCTAAGAATCGGTTCTGTGCCGGATCCACGCAACATCAGCCAGGATGAATCCCGGGCAATGAACTTCACTCCATCGTAGGATTTAACCTCCGCCACGGGAGACTTCAACAACCTTTCAGGAGGACAGGTCTTCAAGTGCTCCATGAGCAGGGGGCGCTTTTCAAGTGGGAAATGGGTATCGATACGCCCGTAGCAATGTGGACCGAACTCCTTCACCAGACGGGATATGAGTTTGTTCACTGAAACCTTCTCCATCGCGAGCATCTCGAGAAGCATCAACCCTGCCGCAATCCCGTCCCGCTCAGGAATATGCCCGGGAAAACCGATGCCGCCACTTTCCTCGGCCCCGAGCACCACGCCACCTTTGATCATTTCGGCGGCGATGTATTTGAATCCCACCCCGGTCTCAACCAACTCCAAACCGGAGGCCGCACACATTTTGTCGACCATGGATGTCGTGGTTAACGCCTTCACCACCCTGCCCTGCTCCCCACGGTTCTTGATCATGTGCTGCAACAGCAGGCAGATCAACTGGTGGGTGGAGAGTGCGTTCCCCCGCCCATCCATGCCCCCCACGCGGTCAGCATCCCCATCAGTGACCAGACAGATGTCATGAGGATGTTTCTTCAGGTAGGCTGCTGAACGGACGTAGTTTTTGGCGATGGGCTCAGGATTGATTCCGCCGAAGAAAGGATCATGGGCACCATTGATGGTCGTTACCTTGCAGGTGGTCCCTGCGAGGATTTGATCAAAGCACCCTGCACCAACCCCAAACAGAGCTTCATGGGCGAACTTGAGGCCGGATTTGGCTATCAGCTTGAAATCAACCAGCTTCTTCAACGCATTGTAATGTGCCTTGCGGATGTCCTTGATCTCGACCAACCCCACCCTGGAAGCTTCACCGAGCGGAACGAACTTGACTGGGTTTCGATCGAGAAAGCCCTCGATTGCCTGGCAGGTGGATGACTCTGCTGACGAACCATGATGGGATTTGAGTTTGAACCCATTGAAAATCGCAGGGTTGTGACTCGCTGTGATCATGATCCCCCCGACCGCCTGGCGCCCCTTCACGGCGAAGGAAACTGAGGGTGTCGGTGTCGGTTCCGGCGTCAGCAGAACTTGAAAGTCATTGCCAGCAAGAACCTCCGCACACCTGGCTGCGAACTGATCCGAAAGAAATCTACGGTCGTAGCCGATCACGACGGAGGGCCCCGTCCCCTGAACCGGGTTTGCCCGCCAGAAATCGGCCGTCGCCTGAGACACCCTGTCAAGATTCGCAAAATTGAAATCCTCGGCGATCACCGCCCTCCATCCGTCTGTTCCAAATTTGATGTTTCCCATGATTTTGATCCTTGGTTCTACGACTGAATGAGTTTCAAATTCGGTGAGTGGCTGCCTTGGTCGGCCGACGCTGACTGGCTTTCACAAGTTCTCTCATTTTGCGAACCCCGTCCCCCAGTTTGCGCTTCCCGAATAGGGACGTTCCACTAATGAATGTGTCTGCTCCGGCTTTGGAGCATTCCCCGGCAGTCTTGAAGTCCACCCCGCCATCAACGCCGATCGTATAGGACAATCCGCGCTCCATGCGCCACGTGAATACCCTCTGCACCTTGGGTAGTGCCTCATGAATGAAGCTCTGACCACCAAAGCCGGGGTTGACCGTCATGACGAGGATATGGTCCACCTTATCCAGATAAGGCAAAACCTGCTCAATGGGAGTGGGAGGATTGATCACAATTCCCGCTTTGACTCCCAATGATTTGATCCTCCAGAGGAGTGAATTAACGGATGACCCCAGTTCGACGTGCACAGAGATTTGATCCGCACCAGCCTTTACGAATGGCTCCAGAAGCACATCTGGCTTCGAACACATGAGATGGACATCAAAAAAAGTCCGGGTGAAAGGCCGCAGTGCCTTGACCACGGCCGGACCAAAGGAAATGTTCGGAACGAAGTTCCCGTCCATGATGTCCAGATGCAGCCACTCGGCTGTTGAGGCATCAACGCGGCCAACCTCGCTGCCAAGTTTGGCAAAGTCTGCTGCGAGCAGGGAAGGTGCGATACGCATTCCAGAAATGCTATGGATCGGTTGCTTGTAAGTTGAATCGATTTTATGCCTGCAGCGTCACCCGACTCGCATCATGCCGTAACCCCGGCTGGAGCACCCAACCCGGGCAGGGTTGGAGGAACTTGCTTGTTGGGAATCTCCGGCAGTGTGGTCCCCGCCGGAGCACCCTGCGGAGGATCGACGGGTGATGTGGGGGGGGGAGGTGTGAATTTCCCCGTCCGCACAATTTCCTCAACCTGATGACCATCCAGAGTCTCATGCTCGAGAAGGGATGTGGCTATCAGTTCAAGTTTGTCGCGGTGCATCGTCAGCAGGTCTTTCGCAATCAGGTATGCCTCATCAATGATCCGCTTGACCTCAATGTCAATCTCGTGGGCAGTGTGCTCGCTATAGGCTTTCGTGCGAGTCATTTCTCTTCCCAGAAACACAAACTCGCCGTCATCCCCATACTGAACCATGCCAATACGGTCGCTCATCCCAAACTGGGTTACCATGGCGCGCGCCAGATTTGACGCCTGCTGAATATCCCCGGATGCTCCGGTCGAAATGTCGCCGGATACCACCTCCTCAGCGATCCGACCTGCCATCATGACGGCGATGATATCCAACATCTCCATACGCCGGCGGTTAAGAACATCTGTCTTAGGAAGGGACATGGTTGACCCTAGAGACTGGCCACGTGGAATGATCGTCACCTTGTGGAGAGGATGGGTGTGCTGCAGTAGCACGTTCACAAGCGCATGCCCGGCCTCATGCCAGGCGGTGAATTTCTTATCCTCATCGGTCATGGCAAGACTGCGACGCTCACGGCCCCAACGGACCTTGTCGCGTGCCTCTTCCAATTCCTCCATTCCCACTGCCTTTTTATTGGTGCTGGCAGCCAGGAGTGCAGCCTCGTTCAACAGGTTTGCAAGTTCCGCGCCGGAATATCCGGGTGTGCCACGCGCGATCACAGAAAGATCAACCGATGGACTGAGCTTTACGTTCTTGGCATGAACCTTGAGAATCGCCTCACGGCCGCGAACATCCGGCAAATTGACCGTGAGCTGGCGGTCAAACCGACCGGGCCTCAGAAGTGCGGGATCAAGCACATCAGGCCTGTTGGTCGCTGCAATGATAATGATGCCTTCCTGAGTGTCGAAACCGTCCATTTCCACCAGGAGCGCGTTAAGCGTTTGCTCACGCTCGTCATTGCCACCACCCAGACCGTGTCCCCTGCTCCGCCCTACGGCGTCAATTTCATCGATGAAAATCAGGCAGGGGGTGCTCTTCCGTGCCTGTTCAAACATGTCCCTGACACGACTTGCTCCCACCCCGACGAACATCTCAACAAAATCCGAACCACTGATGCTGAAGAAGGCCGCATCAGCTTCACCGGCGATCGCCTTTGCCAGCAGTGTCTTGCCAGTTCCGGGAGGACCTACCATCAGGATGCCCTTTGGAATCCGACCGCCCAAACGCTGAAACTTCTTTGGATCCTTGAGGAAGTCAACCAACTCGGTAACCTCGTCAATCGCCTCATCTATCCCTGCCACATCCTTGAATGTGGTCTTGTTACGCTCCTTGGCAAGCAACCTTGCTTTGCTCTTGCCAAAACTCATAGCTCCCTTGCCAGCCATCTTGATTTGACGCACAAAAAAGAACCAGACCACCGTGGCTAACAGGAGGAAAGGAAGCAGGTTCCAAAGGACATTCAGGAGCATCGTGTTGGGCTCCCTGACCTCAAACTGCTTCAGGGTCAACAGCTTTTCCTCAAGTTTTGTGGTCAAGCGTGTCTTCGCCCTGAACTGAACCAAGTTGTCGGAATTGGTGTTATCAGTCTGACCGTCCTTGAAATATTTGCCCGAGATCTCAGTTAGGAATGGATTTTGAGCGTTGTAGCTTATTATGGCGGACGCCACCTGATTAGACTCCACAATTTGCTGGAATCTAAACTGGGAGAGGATCTCGCCCTGCGAGTCCATCTTGTCGCGAAGGAGCATCAAAACAATGATGCCGCCAATGATGACTATCCACACGAGCCATGTGCGCGGGGGCACTTTGAACTCGCCTGGCTTTCGAGAGTTATTCTCTTCGTTTGATCTGTTGTCGTCTGACATCTTAGAATCCGTTGAAACTTAGGTTATCATGCCTCTGTCCCCGCCGCAACGCGGGAGTTACAACCGCCTCCAACTCCACTTGAGCAGACGCTTGGTCCCGGGTTTCACCTTATATCCGTCCCCGATCCGCAACCGCTCCACCCAAAAAATGTCTCCCGATGAGCTTGTGGCAACCACCAGCTGTCTTCTCTCACATTCAGGCACCCTCAATTCTGTGAAACAATCCTGCAGTTTCCGGGTTCCGACCATGCCGATGGGACGGTAACGATCACCGGCGATCCACTGCCTAAGCGTCAGAAACTCTCCCAACCCATCCGCATCAAAGTATTCCACGCCGCAGGAGGCATCCGGAAAAGGCCTAGGTTTGCGTTTGTTGTTGTGGAATAGCAGCTTCCATTCAATCTCGACCCCGCTGTATCTCTCGACCCCGCCCCCTGCCGAGACACAAATCCTCACGGGGGTGCACGCCCCTGGCTCAGATTCAGATTGGAGAATCCTCACCAATCCTAAGCAATCCCGCTCCACCCTTACAGGTTTAGTCCCTGAGGATGCCTTTTTAACAGGTTTCGCGCAAAAAATGGCCCCAGATGTTGATGATAGAGCCTCAATCAGGTCAAAATCCGGAACGATCCCCAAACAGTGAAGTTGGTCATGAACGATCCTGCGCTTCAGTGCCAGAGGAAGCAGATCAAACTTCAGGGTCGAATTCAACTCAATCCCTCGATGAACTTGTTCTACGTTCGTATTTCCAGCAATCCATTTTCCTGCCAAATCCTGAATGGCATCCGATTCGGCATCCAGAATCGACATGACCCGCGTGACTACCGCGAAAATCCCGGGCTGATAGCTTCGCTCCAGCATCGGAAGCAATTGGTGGCGAATCCGGTTCCTTGGTATTTCCAATGACTTGTTGGTTTTGTCGGCGCGAAACTTCACCCCGTGCTCCGCGGCGTGGGCTTCCAACTCACTTTTCCTGATGTCCAGCAGCGGTCGCACCAGGGTGATATCCTTCTGACCCGGCAATGGTTTGGCCCATTTCATGCCAGCAAGCGCCTGGGAACCGCCCCCCCTGAAGAGCCTCAAAAAGAACAACTCAACCTGATCATCGGCGTGATGGGCCAGTGCAATCCGGTTCGCTCCAAAGCCCCGTGCCGCAGATGCCAGAAATGCGAACCTCCGGTCCCGGGCGGCCATCTCCACTGATGACTTTGGGACCCCCGCCAATTCACCCGTCGGAACCTTCTCCACAATCACGTCCCACCCCAGGGCTTTGGATGTTCGAACCACCAGCGACTCATCTGCATCACTGCTTCGCCCCCGCAATCCATGGTTTAGGTGCGCCACCCCCAGAACCCACCCATTTTGCTGCGCCGCAACACTGAGCAGGTCGAGCAGCACCATGGAGTCAACACCACCGGAAACCGCCACGAGGATCTTCTCCCCACGGAGGAACAATCCGTGCCTGTGCACGGAGGCAGCCATCCTTGAAACCAGGGTGCTCACGATGATGTTGACGCTAACGGGGCGCCAGATCGCTGACCACACTACCAATCAAACGAACAGGACCCACCAGACCGGAGGGCAGCAAGGCTTCCGCCCCATTCAGCTTGATGTTCGTGCTTAGATATGGAGTGAACTTCTGCCCCGATTCGGCTCCTGCGGGTGGGGAACCGTGGAATTTTGCCTCCCCAATCAGCCTGTTACGCCATGTCCCGGTCACGGTGACTACAAGTTCGTTCAAACCTGCATGGGCTGCTGATGTAATGTCCAGAATGTAAGGAGGACCCCAGAAGGTTCCGAGAGGCTTGCCGTTCAACCACACCTCTGCGATCGAGTTTACCTCTCCAAGATCGAGGTTGATGCGCCGTCCGCTCTCCAGCATCGACATGGGCAGCTCCACTTTCCGCGCATAACGAGCCGTTCCGCTGAAATATTGGATCGAAGGGTTGGGATGCGTCTCAAGTGGAATCAGCCGATCCAGAGTCACCTTCGGCGGAACGCCACGACCCTGCGGAAACTCAACTTCCCACGCCCCGGAAAGCTCCAACGGAGCAGCAACATTGGAAATTGCCAGCTGACTGACCCTGCCATTGCCCCAAACCACTTCGAATCTTCCATTGGCAGAAACCTCAGCCTCCAACCCCCCGGCATTTTTTCGACCCAAAACAATCGGCAGGGTTGTTGGGGACCGGGCCGGGGGACCGGATTGGAACAGGGTCAACAAATCCACCTCTTTCAATGCCCCCGCGTAAGTCTGAAATCCACCCGTTTGCCCTGCAAAGCCGGAGGTCGCGGAGCCCATTGCCGCGCCAGAGTGAACCTTCTTTTTACTCTGCAATCCCTGATGCACAAGTTTGCCATTGATGTGGAGTGCGGGCCTTCCTGCGTCATAGACCACCGCAATGAACTGCCACCCGCTCAATGGGGTTTCGCTGGCGAGTATGGGTGCAAAGTAGCTGGCACCATGTTCAAAGACACAAACACCATTGGTGCCGATCGAGATCCCAGCCCCGACGTGCCCCGGCTCATCCGACAAGCTGGCACCGTGCGCAGCCACCACCGCCTCATTCCTTGGAACATGCAAAAACACCCCATCATCCGCCTCGCCCGGCATCCCGATCTTGGCTCGCGGGTTCACCCAGCCTGCCATGGTGAATGTGTTCACCTGATCTTCCCCTGCCAACGGCCGACCTTCAGAAACGGTAGCCCCGTCCAGACTTCGCACGAGTTTGCCGTCCAAACGAAGCTCCCTCACCGCGAGGTCGGGCCTGGCTGTTCCACGAAACACGACAAATACAGACTCGCGGCTTGCGAGTTGCAGACCGACACGAGTTCCTTCAGGTGTCCCCTCAAAAAACGGTGCGGGAGAAATCCCCCCCCTGACGGCATTCCACAACTCGACGCTCCTGCCCCTGACCCGGAAAACCGGTGAGATTGAAAGATCCTGCTCCGATTGGTTGCTCAGAAAGTAAATATCTGTATCCGCTGAAGCCCTGTGCGTCCACAGAACCTTTTTGGAATTCACCCCGGAAACATCCGGTCCAACCCCCATCGATTTCAGCACCGGTTCGAGGTCACCCGGTAAGAACACCCGACCTCTACCAAAAGCCTTCGAGGGACTCGTTCCCGTGGATTCGGGGGATCCCCCCCAGATCTCCCCGGCAATTTTCCGCACTTCCTTGTCGCATTGGGGAAATCCCTCTCTGCTTGGGGATCTCTCCGGCGCAGATCCGACTATGGTCCCGCCATCATGCACCAGATCGCGGAGTTTCTTCGCCAAGCCTGGCCGCATTGTTTTTAGATCCGGCAGGACCAGCAGCGAATAGGAGACGCCATCCGGAAGGGTGAATCGGCCATCCCTCACTTTCAAACGCGACTCAATGACCTCAGCATTGATATAGTCAAAGTTGTATCCCGCAGGTAGGGCTGGATTACGAACGCCGGTCATCTTGGGAGCATCCTCCCCGATGAAGTAGGCAACATCTGCGACCGGTCTGCCCTGCTGCAGCAGGAAGCAACAGCGACGGTAATAGTCGATCCAGGCTCGCCCCTGCTCAAACCATGTGTTGTGCCGGTTAAACTCGGTGCTGAACCAGGCGTTCACCCCCGGAACTCGATCCTCCCACGGCTGGTGAATGTAAACATGGAGCACCCAATGATTGATCCCCTCCGTGAGTCCCCAATCCCCCCGCTTCTTCAACGACCATGGAGTGCTCTCGAACTGCACGGAACTGGTGAAGGCTTCGGCGTGCACCACCGGCTTCCCATAGGTGTGCGCAGCTGAGGATGCGCAGCGCAATTCGATGCTCCCGAGATCCCCGGTGGCCCAGAACTCGCCGGAAACCTCATCCGCCTGCCCCCCATATTGGAGGAATTCTGCCGGAAATCCCCAATGCCCGTAATTCTCGAGCCATAGCTTGAGGCCATTTTTAGCACAGGCTTCACGGAGGCCTCCCACATATTCCGTCGCAACCAAATCGGCCACCAATCGACGCAGATCCCAAAGGAATCGTTCAGACTCGTCCGAACTGCCCACCAGGCGTCCCGTCATCACAGGCAGCCAGGGACGTGGATCATAACCGTAACGCTTTTCAAAACGTCCGGCGAATCCGTCCGTCCAGTTCTGGGCTCCCATCTCGTAGCTGTCGGCCACGACGTGCTTGAGCGCCTTGCGATCCTCCGGCTTCATCCGCTCCAGCAGTTGGCCGATGAATGCTTTAAAGTGGTCCCGCAGGGCCGTCCGGTTCATTTTGTCCACCTCCAAGCCCTGTCCTTCCGGGGATGCTGGAGCATTTCGGGTCCCGGTGGGCACCAAACCGGTCCACAGAACCACCCACTCCCCGGCAGGAACTTCCCAGCTCAATTTACCGTCAGCGGACAACTTTCCAGCCAGATCGATCACGGCTCGTGGAGGCACCGCCAGGCCCGGTGCGCCCGGTTCAGGAGAGGTGTTCCAGAGATATGTGTCCCAGTTTGGGAGCGGGGTGGGATGCATCTTGCCCAACTGCTTTTCGACATATCGCTCCATACGCGCGGCACCACTTAGGCGCACATCTGCAATCCCAGGCCTGCCTTGAAGGGAGTTGCAAACCAGCCGAAATCGGGAACCGGTCGCTGGTTCCAGCGAAATGGCGACCGCCCCATAGGGCATGAACCCGACCCCGATGCTGTTGTTTGAGCGGTCCACAATGAAGCTCCGCAAGGATCGGAATTTGCCCCCCTCCTCCACCCACAATTCACACTTCATCGAAAAATCTGTCTTTGCGGGCTCGATGACAATCGATCGAATCGTCACCGGCTTCGGAGTGGCAAACTCAAAGGCATATTGGTCATGCCCCGTCGGCAACGATACAACGGTCGAAGGGTCCCCATCCAGAATTCGTTCCGGATGATCCAATCCGGGGGAGCAAGTCAGAGTGGAATTTTTTGTGGTAAGTCCTGATCCATCCTCCAAAGGGGCCGGAAAAGCAATCAGCCCAAGAGGTTGAAAGTTCTCAGATGGGGCCTTCAGCTCAAGGTCAACCCGACCGGGACCCGCAACCCTTTTCTCAACACAACTGATTCGTCGCATTGAGTTTGTGCTCTGAATCCAGGGCCCTCCGGACTGGCTCCATCCCGGACAGTTGAACATTCCAATATCCACCCCCAGCCGCCCGCCCTCCCGGATGGCGTGCTCCACCATGCCCCACCACTCGGGCGTCAGCACCTTCACCATCCCCGGTTTCGTGTCATCGAGAAAAATATTCCCGATGAACGCCTCGCCAATCCCCACCCTCTTCATCGACTCAAGATCCCGTGTGATCCCTTCCCGGCTGATCTGGTCGCTGATCCAATACCAGTAGCACCACGGGCGTGTGGAGTCGGGCGGATGCTGGAACCCCTCCTCGAGGTTGAATCCGGCGGAGGCACGGGGCCCGCATAAGGCCACCACAACCAGGAGACAATAAAACAAGTGCTTCATATTATTTAAGACCGGGCCATGCTGGTGTATTCTGTCAGAAGTTCAAGGTAAGTCCTGTAATGCGCAAGAGACACTCCCGGGGGGGTCTGATGGTCCACACTGGGAATAAATCCGCCCCGCTTCATCAACGGCAGCAACCGCTCAAACTCTGCCCGCATCGCTGCCTCCCCACGGGGCATCGTCATCTTGTCAAAGTGTCCCACCATCAACAGCTCGGGGAACTTTTCCCGCAGCAACATCCCATCCACCCCCGCCTGGCGCTCCAACGGCAGCACCCCCTTCACACCAAGCTCCCTCAACCAGGGCACAAGCAGGGTGACATCTCCATCTGTGTCAACGATCGGGATGATTCCACGCTCCTGCAGGCGGGGGATCAGAATGCGATAATAGGGTGCGACGAACGCCTCGAAGGTTTTTCGGGAAATCATCGGCCCATGGTTGTAGGACATATCCTCGGCAATCGTCATGAATGTGGGCACGCACAGAGGAAGAAACTGGTCCAGGAGGCGCAAATTGAAGTCCAGCAAGTCACTATTAATCTGGTGCAGAAGCTCCGGCTGGTCAACAAACGCAAACATCAGTTTCTCGAAGCCCATCAGCGTTCGGGGAAACCAAAAAAAGCCTTCCAGGGTGCACCACACAACTGCAGAACCCTCCTTCTGCCGCCGACCCCATGCGTCCATTGCCGATATCGCTGCGTTGTGCGGGGGGAACAACTGCGGTCGCAGCCTCAGGTAATCATCCATGTTCGATACGATCCCTTCGACATGGTGCTGGGTGGCCTCAATTGTGGCATCCGTGGTGCTGAACCAAAATTGTTGATAAGGGTCCAGGCCGAAATAGTCGGAGACTTCAATGACCCGGGAAAAGCTCAATCCAGCTGGCAATCCCTCCCGGTGCCATCGCAAAATGGTTTCGTCCCACCACATGGCCCACTCCCATCGCGGCAGCCGGTCCACGTCCTGAAAGTTCATCACAGCCCGAAACCGTTCCACATGGTTCATGCTCATTTGCCTTGGGTTGCCAATGCGCCAGAATTCTCCCAAATGGAGCCTCGCACGGCTTCCAGTCGAGGGAAACAAACGGACCAGAGCCTGTCAAGCGATAGAAAGTCCTCATGCCCGAATGCATACGCGCAAATCCGGTTCTCAAGCACACTCACCAGTCACGCGGAGAGGCAACTGCTCTTCTGAACTATTTTTTTGATAATCGATATCGACATTTGGTTTAAGATCCCTGATCATGCGCTCCGCGCCAGAGTGGAGGCTGACGCATAGATGCAGCCGCCACAAATATCTGGCCTTTGGCAATTGTGGCTCCTGAATCAAAAGTGCAACACAAAGACATATTGGCTCCCGCCCAACCATGCCCCCCTGCTCACGCCGGGGGCCAACCAACGAGCTGTCTCCACCAGACTGGGCTGACACTCTCCGTTGTTCACCGACCGTTGGGGTTCGTCCTTGCTTTGGCGGTTCTTACCTCTCACCAGGCATCCGCACAGGACGCTTCCGCTTTGGCGGCAGAACTGCAGATCCTGCGCCAAAAGGTTGAACAACTGGAGCAGAAGCTTAAACGCTCCGAGCAACAAGCTGCCCCACCCTCCACCAACACCACGGCCGTGCTGGGGAATCAGCCGTTGGTTCTACCCGTAGTTTCATCAACAAGCATCTCGAACCAGCAAATCCACGCTACGCAACCGGTCCCTAACCCAAGGCTCACATTCGACCAGAAGGGGTTCTCAATCTCATCCTCCGACGACCAATTCAAAGTCGCCCTGCGGGGAACCCTGCAACTTGACTCACGCACAACCCTGAGCGACGACCACCCCAACAACAACAAGGGATTCCTGTTGCGGCGTGCCCAGCCGATTCTACAGGGAACACTCTTCAGCGATTTCGATTTCCTGTTCATTCCTGATTTCGGCGGAACTGGAGATCCCCAGATCGTGGACGCCTATCTGAATTATCGCTACTCTGCCGGACTTCAGGTGAGAGCAGGCAAATTCAAGCCGCCCTTGGGGTTGGAGCAACTCCAACTGGAGCGGGAAACCACCTTCATTGAGCGTGCATTTCCATCGTCGCTGGTTCCCAATCGCGATCTGGGAACGGAACTCCACGGAACCTTCGTTGGTGGCAAGGCGAGTTATGCCGCAGGCATCTTTACAGGCGTGGGTGATGGACGCATCTCGAATAACAGCGGCTTCGATGCTGGCGGAGCTTTCGCAGGCCGTGTGTTCTTCGAACCGTTCAAGGGGGGGAATTACAAGAGCCTGAACGGTTTGGGGGTCGGCTTGGGTGGCAGCTACAGTTTCCTGCAGGACACAAATGCCCAAGCTCTGGCCAGTTGCTACGGGACCCCATCCCAGCACCCCTTTTTCACATTCCGTCCAGGGACAGTGGCTGAGGACTGCCACTGGAGGACGACCCCACAGGCCCGCTATAACCTTGGCCCGCTTGGCCTCCTGGCCGAGTATGCTGTATCCCATCAGGATGTGGGAATTCCGGAATCGGGGAACTGGCAGCGGAGCACCCTCAACAACACCGCCTGGCAACTTTCAGGCGGTTGGGTGTTGACCGGGGAGGATGCAGACTGGAGCGGGTTGACTCCACGAAACCCGTTCAATCCAAAGACCGGCCACTGGGGTGCATGGCAGTTGGTGGCCCGCTATGCAGCGATCCATCTCGACGATTCTGCCTTCTCTTATGTTGCCGACCCGTCAACTTCTTCTGGAGGGGCCCACGAATGGGCCGCAGGGGTGAACTGGCATTTGAACCAGAATCTCCGGATCAGCGGCAGTTACTCCCATATTTCGTTCGATCAGGCGGGCGCCGGCAGCATGGCATCCACCGAACGTGGAGAGGAGAACACTCTGTTTACGAGAATCAATCTGACATTCTAAGGTATTCCCCCATCCAGCCAATTGGTGTATCTTGGATCCAATATGAAAAGGCTTCTCGCACTGTTCACAACCCTCCTGACAATTTCCATTTTTCAGCAGGAGATCTGCGGGCGGGATATCCGGTTTCTGAATGCGTCCTACGATCCCACACGGGAATTTTATCAGGAATTGAACATCATCTTCGCGAAACAGTGGCTGGCAAAGACGGGCGATCGCCTTGTCATTCAGCAATCCCACGGGGGCTCGGGAAAACAGGCTCGGGCCGTCATTGATGGTCTCGATGCGGACATTGTCACGCTCGCTCTGGCCTACGATATCGACTGCATCGCTGAGAAGGGAAAACTCCTTTCTCCCGACTGGCAAAAGCGGCTCCCCTCCAACAGCGCGCCCTACACTTCAACAATCGTATTTCTAGTCCGAAAGGGCAACCCCAAGGCAATCAAGGACTGGGACGACCTGATAAAGCCCGGCGTGGGGGTCATCACCCCAAACCCGAAAACCTCAGGTGGGGCGCGATGGAACTACCTTGCCGCCTGGGCCTACGGGCTGAAGAAATCTGGAAATGATGAAAAAAAGGCGGCGGAATTTGTGGCAGCCCTGTTCAAAAATGTGCCGATGCTCGATTCCGGCGCGCGGGGAGCCACCACCACCTTCGTCCAGAGGGGAATCGGGGACGTCTTGATTGCCTGGGAGAATGAAGCCATCCTATCCATCAAGGAACTCGGCAAAAACTCCTTTGAGATTGTGATACCCTCCCTGAGCATTCTGACCGAACCGCCCGTGGCCTGGGTGGATAAAAACGTCCAACGCCGTGGCAACGCCGAGTTGGCAAAGGCCTATCTGGAGTTTCTTTACACCCCGGAAGCGCAGGAGGTTGCCGCCACCCACCACTTCCGGCCGCGACTGGAATCCATCGCCCAAAAACATGCTGGAACGTTCCCGAAGGTTCAGATGGTCACGGTCGATGAAGCCTTTGGCGGCTGGCAGAAGGCCCAAAAGACGCACTTTGCGGAGGGAGGGACCTTCGAGCAGATCCAGCGAGCCAATCGGTAAACACAGCCTGTTGCCAAGCCGGGGCTTCCCTACGCAGCGGGAACCGGGGCGCCGGCTGCTTCCAGCGACCTTGTGATGATCAAGGCTTCAATCGTGGCCATTTCATGCCACAGGACTTCCCCTCCCGATTCACCTATGCTCCAAACATGAAGCAGAAGGAAGCACCTGTTCGACGGGGAATCCGGATCAGCAAAGCTGCCTGGTTGGGCCTGGGCCTGATGCTCCAGTTTTTCTGGTCTGTGCCATCATCCGCCTACAGTTCCAGGGATGCATCCACGATCTTCAGCTCGTACAATGCAGCCTTCTACTCTGTGAATGGTACGAACGGCTATTTCAAGGACACGCAGACGGGTGGCATCGCCTATTTTTGGGGACAGGCGGAGATGATTGAGTGTGTCATTGATGTTTGGGATTGGAGTAACAACCCATCCTGCCAGGGCATGATCACGAATCTGCTGAACGGTTTTTTGAAGAACAACGGATCCTCCTGGAGTTATAACATCTACAACGACGACATTCTCTGGGCTGTGATTGCCTTTGCGCGAGGTGGACAGGCAACAGGCAGGAGCAACTATTGCCAGATCGCCAGATCCAACTTTGACACATGCTATGCCCGTGCCTGGGATGCGAAGCTCGGAGGCGGGCTCTATTGGCGGACCGACAACGCATCCAAAAACGCCTGTGTGAACGGCCCGGGCGCCATCGCAGCCTATCTGCTCTATCAAATATATGGCGACACCAATTATCTTGCCAAAGCCGCCAGCATTTATGCCTGGGAGCGGTCCACCCTCTTCAACCCGACCACGGGGGCTATCTACGACAACGTCGGCACGAACGGGGTCATCAGCACCTGGGCCAGCACCTACAATCAGGGGACCTTCATCGGCGCGGCCAACTTTCTTGGTCTGACCAACGATGCAAAACTGGCGGCGAACTACGCAATGATGAACCTTTCCGGCGGCGGGATCCTTCCTGAATACGGGATCGCTGGGAACAACTCAGGGTTCAACGCCATCTTCCTGCGATGGATGAACCGTTTCATGAGAAACCGCAACCTGCAGTCCATCTATCGGCCCTGGCTGCAGTTCAACGCAGCTGCCGCATGGAATCAGCGAAGGCTGCAGGACAACCTCTCCTGGTGCCAGTGGACGCAACCCTCGCCGCCCGGGACCAATTTCTACTCGTGGGACTGCATCTCCTCCTTTTCCATGTTGCAGGCAGCCGAGCCCACCCAGATTGACCCAGCCCTGGCAGTCCCGCGCAACCCCGTCGGCCATTGGTCGTTGGATGCTGGAACCGGAACGATTGCCTCCAACGCCGCATGGAACGGCAACCACATGACCCTGAACGGGACGATTTGGAATGGATTAGGGAGGTTTGGCGGGTGCCTGAGTTTCAACGGATCAACCAGCTACGCTCAGATCATCAATCCTCTTGCAAATGACTTCACAATCTCGCTCTGGCTAAAGACGACCCAGACCGCCGGAACCCCTCAGTGGTATAACGGGGCCGGCCTGCTCGATGGGGACACACCCTCCAACAGCAACGATTTTGGAACAGCGCTTGTGGGAGGCAAGTTCGGATTTGGCGTCGGCAATCCGGATACCACGATCCTCTCAACCACTTCCGTCAACGACGGAGCCTGGCACCATTGTGTCGCGACCCGTCTGGAGGCCTCAGGCAAGCTCTCCATCTATGTGGATGGCAATCTCCAATCCACCGGGACTGCGACGAAGAACACCCTGAACGCCCCGGCATCCCTGCGGTTGGGGGCGATTGCATCGGGGAACGGTTTCTTTGTCGGCAGTCTGGATGACATCAGGGTCTTTGATCGCACATTGACCGCCACCGATGTTGCGGCTCTCTACTCATCCAGCATGACCGCCCCTTCCACCGCCCCGACCGGTCTTACCGCAGTCGGCGGGAATGGGAAGGTGCGGTTGACATGGTCCGATGCCCCGCTCGCCACCAGCTATAATATCAAGAGGTCCCTGGTCAATGGCGGTCCTTACACCACGGTAACGAACGTGGTCACGACCACCTTCGTGAACAGCGGTCTCCCGAACAACCGCACATACTCCTATGTGGTATCCCCTGTGAACGCACAGGGGGAGGGAATCAACTCTTCCCAGGCCAGTGCAACCCCCTCCACCCTGATCCTCTGGCTGAAGGCGGAATCACTCTCAGGAACCACGAATGGGGCGCCAGTTTCATCATGGCCCGATCTTACAGGCAACGGTTATGACGCGATACAAACGCTGAACTCAAACCAGCCAACCTATGTGACCAACGCAATGAATGGCCTGCCAGCCCTACGATTCAATTCCACAAACGCCAGCCATCTCTGGATCTACCGCCCCGTGCAGGATGACTTCACGATCATCCTGGTTTGCCGGAGCGCTCAGGGTATCGGCACCAGCCTCAACTTTTGGGAGGGTGCGGGCTTGATCAGCGGGGAACAAAACGGTGCGGTGAACGACTTCGGGATCTCCTTGAACGCCAACGGTCAATTTCTGGCGGGCGCGGGAAATCCGGATACAAGCATCCGCTCAGGCACAGGGTTCACGAATGGCCAACCGCATGTGGTGTCCTTCAAGCGGACCCGGTCCACAGGATTTCTCACTCTTTATGTGGATGGCGCACAGGTTGCTGCAGCGAATGGGGGAACAGCCTCCCTGACAGCACCAAACGTGCTCGTTCTGGGTGCTCAGGGAACCTTGAACAACTACTTCAGCGGGGATATCGGGGAACTGCAAATCTACGGTTCAGCATTGGCGGACGCTGACCGGCAGGCTCTGGAGCGTTCGTTGAAGTGCAAATATGCCCTGACCGGGGGCGGAACCCTTCCCGCGCCGACCGGATTGACAGGCACTGCAGGAAATCGCCGGGTCTTCCTCAACTGGGCCGCATCAGTGGGGGCAACAACCTATACGCTCCTGCGGTCCACGAATGAAGGTGCCTCCTATGAAACGGTGGCGACAGACCTTCCGACGTGCAGCCATGTTGACATGGGTGCCAGAAGCGGACAGTTGAATCTTTACAAGGTTGCAGCGAACAACACCTGCGGCGCAGGAACCGCATCACCCGTCACCAGTGTCCTTCTTCCCCTTCCGTCCTTAACGGTCACCACATACTCTAGTGGACTCAGCATGAGTTGGCCTGCGTGGGCCGTAGATTGGGGACTATTTTACACCACCAATCTGGAACCTCCGACAGTCTGGTCCCCGGTCACCAACACGGCCTCCACCAACTCAGGTCAGTTTAGTGTGGCAGTCCCCACAACCACAGGCAGGCGGTTCTATCGACTCTCAAGCCCGTGATGTTGCAACCGTGATTCCACCCCTTTCCCCTTGAGTTCCGGTGTCGGCTGCTGTCCAATATTCCCGACGTTCCATGCTATTGAAACAAATCTGCAGCCGTACGAAGATCGCCGCCACACTGCTGGCGGCCATCATCCTTGCCCAATTCAGCCCAACTCGGGCGTCAGCCCAGACATCCATCCTGCGTGTCATGGCCGCCAACCTGAATGGCAACAGCCAAACCTATGAGCCCTCTGAACTGCGCATCCTTCAGGGATTGAAACCGGACGTCGTCGCGATCCAGGAATTCAACTATCTGGGCAACACAGCAGCCGATTTTCGTTCGATGATGGACACCACATTCGGGACCGATTTCAATTTCTACCGCGAATCGGGCTTCTCCATTCCCAACGGGATCATCAGCCGCTACCCCATTCTCGCCTCAGGTTCGTGGAACGATGTCGAGCAATCCGCACCCAACCGGGGATTTGCCTGGGCTCGCATCGATGTGCCGGGAACGAACGACCTTTATGTGGTCAGCGTCCATCTGCTCAGCGGCGCCGGTTCAGCTGCAAGGGCGCGGGAGGCTGCGAACCTCCTGACGCTCATCCAGGCAAATTTTCCCACCAATGCATGGATCATCGTAGCCGGCGACATGAATACAGATGCCCGTTCTGAGGGGGCGATCACCACTTTCAAGACCTTCCTGAGCGATACCCCCATTCCCACCGATGCGACATCCGGCGGCAACCCGAACACGAACGAGCCCCGCAGCAAGCCGTATGACTATGTGCTGCCCAGTTTCTCACTGGCTGCTCTGCAGACGAACCTTGATATCGGTTCCCAATCCTTCCCGAACGGTCTGGTATTTGACTCCAGAACCTTCATACAACTCGGCGATGTCGCTCCGGTGCAGGCAGCGGACAGTGGTAACGGCCAGCATATGGCGATACTCAAGGCCTTCGTCCTCAACGGCATTGACACCCGAACGAACCCACCAGTCGGCCAACTCCCAGCCATTATCACCCCCCCGGCAAGCCTGGTTGTGAACACGGGCGCCCCCGCCACATTCCTTGTGGTTGCGACTGGGGATGCCCCCCTCCTCTACCAGTGGACTTTCAATGGCACGGCACTGACCTCTGCAACCAACAGTTCGTTCACCGTGACGAGCTCGCAGAGCACCAACATCGGGATTTACGCGGTGCGGGTCAGTAATCCGTTCGGCACAGCCACAAGCACCGGAGCATCCTTGGGCCTGGCAATTCCAACCACCGGACAGATCCTCGCACAATGGAACTTCAACTTCACGAATACTTCCCTGACGAGCCCCCCGCCCTCCCAGGGTGCTGGTCAGGCTTCCCTGATCGGCATTACCACTCCAGCCTGGGCTGCTGGTTCACCCACCGACCCCTCCCCAACGAACAGTGCATGGAATACCGCCCCCTACCCTGCCCAAAGCAGCGGCAACAAAACCGTGGGTGTTCAATTCAGGGTCAGCACCGTCGGTCACAGGAACATCAGCCTCCGCTGGGATCTCCGTGGAAGCAACACTGCCAACAAATACACGCGGCTCCTCTATTCCACCAACGGGATCACCTTTCTGGAGTTTCCATCCGCGATGAAGCTGACTACCCCGGCCATCTTTGAGAGCTTCACAAACAGCCTCGCAAGCCTGCCGGGAGTTGATAACAATCCGGATTTTGCGTTTCGTGTGGTATCTGAATTCGAGAGCACTTCGGGGTTCGGCACCTTCAACGGCTACGTCGGTGTGGGTGGAACCTATGGAACGGGCGGAACGTTGCGCTACGATCTGGTCACGGTGCTTGGAATTCCCCTGGATGTCACTCCAACCCTTCCCGCCACCCTGGATGCCAGCAGGCAAACCAACGGGTTCAGCGTTCGTGTGTCCGGCACCCCGGGCATCCGCTATTCCTTCGAGCAACGGACATCATTGGGACTATCCAACTGGATCCCACTGGTCACCAACACCAGCCCGTTCGTTTATTCCGAAACGAATCAGCCCGTCTCAGGACCACGCTTCTTTCGCGCCGTGGGCCCACGCTGAGGCAGACAACGGAACTGTTTTTGTCTGATTGAACGACCTGCTCCGGGCCGAAAAACCCGGGGGACAAAGTCCTGCCCCCCGCGATCTACTTCGCCATGGACACCTCGATGGTGTCTGAAGGCTTGTGAGGCGTATCCTCGGCCTTGACGGCAGCCGGCACACTGGCGGGGGTTTCCAAGGGGGTTACCCTTGGATCATTTGACTGATCATCGCTCTTGTGGAACTTCACACTGACGATGCGGCTCACCCCCTGCTCCTGCATCGTCACTCCATAAAGCACATCCGCCATGCCAATGGTGCGCTTGTTGTGGGTGATGATGATGAACTGGGAATGCAGGAGGAAACCCTGCAACACACGAATGAACCGGTTGATGTTCGACTCATCGAGCGGGGCATCCAACTCGTCCAGCACGCAGAACGGGCTCGGCTTGACCTGGTAGATCGAAAAGAGCAGCGCCACGGCCGTCATCGTCTGCTCGCCACCGGACAGGAGTGAAATCGTTTGCAACTGTTTTCCCGGGGGCCGGGCCACGATCTCAATGCCGCTCTCCAGCAGGTCGTTCTCATCCATAAGAACGAGATCGGCTTTTCCACCGCCGAAGATCTCGGTGAACATGATACGGAACTTGTCCCGGATCTTCTCAAACGTCTCGCGGAACATGTCGCGAGTCTGGTGGTTGATGCGGTTGATGACCTCAAGCAACTGGGCCTTGGCCTGAACCAGATCGTCGTGCTGCTTGCTGAGAAACTGGTAGCGCTGCTCCGTCTCCTCGTATTCTTCAATGGCGACAAGATTCACTGGACCAATCTCATCGATGCGCTCCTGAAGGGACTCCACCTGGCTGGCGATCGCCTCCCAATCGGTGTCCGTGCCAGAGGCTGCCATCTCTTCGGGCGTCAGCACATGAACCTTCGGCTGACCCTCCTCCGCGTAAGTGATGGTGATGCACTCACTGCGGACGTCCTCAATGTTCAGATGATACTTCTGCTCAATCCGCTCACGCAGGTTTTGGACGGACATTGTTTTCTGCGCCAGCTCGACCTGCAGAGCGCCACGCTGCTGCTGCAACTCCTCCAAAACCCGGCGGCGCTGCCGCAGGGACTCCTCGCGTGTGGTGATGTCCACCTCCTGGGTCTGCTTGCGTCCAAGAACCAATGCCATCTGCTCGTTCAACTGCTCCCGTTCATGGCGGGTCTTGTCGATCCGGGCTTGAGACTGCTGAATTTCCAGTTCGGCCACCTGACGACGCTGGGAAGCCTGGGAAATGTCGTTGCGGCGTTGGACAATGACCTGTGAAATTTCGCGCAAGCGCTGCTCCAGACCCCGCTGCTGCTGCTGGAAGGCCGACAGCATCTGTTCTTCCGTGGCGAGACCCACACGGCTCTCTGTCACTCCGGCACCCGCAACTTCCCTGCGCTGGCGCAAATCATCCAGTCCGGCGTTCAACTCCCCGACCCGTGCGAGTTCCGCCTGCTCCACTCCCTCCAGTTCAGAAGCCCGTGCCGAAAGAGCGGCCCGTTTCTCCAAACCTTCCTGCTCCTGGGCTGCAAGGCTGCCAATCTCATAGATGACCGTCTGGATCTTCTGCTCCAGCAGCCGCTCCGAATTGCGAAGCGCACGGACTTCCCCTTCGTGGGTCGCCACCGAAACCTCCCGGGCCCGCAGTTCCGTCTGAGCCTCCTGGAGGCCCGCCTGCAGTTCCGTCTGCTCGCTTTGCATGCCTCCGCGACGCCTGCTCACCTCGGCCACCTGGCCGGATAGGACCTCAAGAGCACTCTTGAGTTCGGCGATCTGGTTCTTGCGTCCCAGAATCGATCCCGGCCCCTTGTTGTCCATTGTCCCCGAACCGGAACCGCCTGTGTAAACACCATTCCGGCTCAATAATTCTCCGGAGAGGGTCACGAAGTCGAACATGCCCGGATTCTCCCTCCAGGAAGATGTGGCACGCTCCAGATCGTTGACGATGCGGGTGTTTCCAAGCAGTTGGCGCATGAGTGGACGCAAGGACGGGTCGCAACCCACCACGCCCATGGCCTCAACCGGGGAGCCATTCATCTCGACAGCCACCGGTTCCAACGTTGCGGAACCTGTCCCACCCTCAGCCGCTATGTCCGACTCAGGTTGGCCCTGTCCCCGCACAAACTCCATCGGCGCGATGCTGGCCCGGCCGCGGCGGTTTGCCGTCAGGTCGCTGATGATGGCCCGGGCTGCATCCGGCTGCTCGGTGAGCACCACCTGCAAGTGATGCCCCAGGGCGGCCTCAATGGCCGTAATGAACCGATCCGGCACGCGGATCCGGTCTGCCACGGAGCCAAGCACCCGTTCGGACTGCTTCAGGGCCGCCAGTGCCCCGGCGCTGAAACCCTCATGCCCGGCATCCAACTGCTCCAGAACATTCAGCCGGGACTTCTTGGCCGCCTGCTGCTGAATGAGGGCATCCTGCTCGCGGGCGATTTTTACCAACTCTTCCTGCACCTGCTTGAGCCGCTGGTGGCGTTCCTCAACGGTGCCCCGCTGGGTCTGGATCGCCACTTTCTCGGCCTCCACATCCGCCGCAAATTCCGCCAGCCGACCTTCCAGCCGAACCCGTTCCTCCTCAAGCTGAATCTTCTCGGCCGAGAGTTTCTCGAGGCGAACCATGTTCCCCTGCTGCCTCATCTCGAGGGCCATGCCCTCATTCCGTGCCCGGTTCAGGTTCTGGGAGGCGCTGAACGAGGCCGATTGAGCCTGGCGCAGGGACTCCTGCAGCGTCCGCATCTCGTCGTCCAGCCCGCGCAGGCCATCCTGACGCTCGATCAAAGTTGCCCGGCGATCCGCCAGGGAGGTTTCCGAAATGAGAATCCGATCCCGAATCGAACTGAGATCCTGCTCGGCTGTCAGGTGCCTCCCCTCGGCCTGGGCAATGTCAGCGAGGGCCTTCTCGTCCTGGTTGGAGACCTCCCTCAGACGTTCCTCGTTGAACTGGATGCGGCTCTCGTTGCGCTCAATCTCGCTCTTGAGTTCAAGCCCCCTCTGCTGAAGGCCTGCAAGTTCATGCTCCAACACCGAAAGTTGCTGCCTCAGCTGGATGATTTCATCCTCGGAAGTCAGGACAGCCGCCGAATTAACCTCAATCCCGCCCCGCATCTCCTCTGCAGCGGTCTCCCGGTCCCGAATCTCCCCCTGGAGCACATCGAACTGATGCCGGGCATGCTGGGTGTCGAGTTGCTGCAGTTCAGCGGCAAGCTGCTTGTAGCGCCGCGCTTTGCCGGCCTGACGTTGCAGGCTGCCGATCTGCCGTTTAACCTCCCGCACCAGATCCGCAACTCGAAGCAGGTTCTGCTCGGTGTGGTCCAGCTTCCGCAGGGACTCCCGCTTTTGCGCCTTGAACTTCGTGATCCCGGCCGCCTCCTCAAAAATCATCCGACGGTCTTCCGGCTTGCTTGAAAGGATCTGGGTGATGTTGCCCTGGGCAAGGATGCTGTAACTGGTCCGACCGACCCCCGTGCCCATGAACAGCTGCTGGATATCCTTCAACCGGCAGGCCGTCTTGTTAATGAAATATTCGCTGCCACCATCACGGAACACGCGCCGGGTGATCGTCACCTCGTTGTAGGAGATTTCCACTCCAGCAGCTCTTAGCTGATCCTCGTCCACCCCGCCGATCGTCAGGGATACCTCTGCCATGCCCAGCGGCTTCCTGCCATCGGTGCCGTTGAAAATCACATCCGCCATCTCACCGCCGCGCAACGCCTTGGCGGACTGCTCCCCCAGAACCCAGCGGATGGCGTCCGAGACATTCGACTTTCCGCACCCATTGGGACCGACGATCGCAGTCACCCCGGGCTGAAAATTCAACGAGGTCTTGTCGGCAAACGACTTGAACCCCAAAACTGTTAAATTCTTCAGATACATGGTGCCCTTAATCAACCAAACTGGCGGTTTCGAGTAAAGACCAAAAACCACAATATGCAGGGGTGTGGCAAGTTCTCAGCACAACTAATAGACAGTTCGGCAGAGGGTGCACCCAAACCATGATCAGACTTATTCCACCCCCTTTGATATCAGCAACTTGCGGAGTTATTCACAATCAGCAGGGCTCCACTGACCCTATTTGCCCATCACGAAATCCCCGCTTTCCACCCCCCAATCATTGCCAAAAAAGCCTGCGGCAACCACTCCTTTGCCCGGTTTTGTGAAACGGTCGGTGCTAAAAACGGTGCAATCGGGATATTCCATGCCGCTCTGAAAGATCGTAAGCGGTAAAGGGAGCGCGTCTATCTTTGGAGGCGGTTGGGGTGGTAGAGTTGGAGGATGGAACAAGAGCGAGTGAGAGGACGGCGGCGCTACAGCGAGGCTGAGCGGCGGGAGTATGTGCGGTTGTCTCGGGAGGGTG
>CAIWMU010000182.1 GCA_903913865.1 uncultured Verrucomicrobia subdivision 3 bacterium | reverse complement strand
TCCGAATGTGGCCGGGAGCCTCGGTGAGGCACTGGATGCGCTGGAAGCGGATCACGAATTCCTGCTCAAGGGCGACGTGTTCACCAAGGACTTTTTGGACATGTGGATTTCGACCAAGCGCAAGGAGCACGATGCCCTGCGTTTGCGCCCGCATCCGTATGAATTCTTCCTCTATTACGACGTGTAGTCTGAGGTCTTAACGTTATCGCGAAGGCGCCCTGTTAACACGGGGCGCCTTTTTTATCAAAGCAAGTTCAGGAGTCCTTTTGAAAGGACAAGCAAGATGTGAATAACTTGCGAATAAGTGTTAATATGTTGTGCTCGCTAGTTTGGGGCTATTGCCCTAAAACAGTGGCGGACAGAAACGGTGCCCAAAGGCGGGTATTAAGACCGGGCTGAGAGAGTGAAATCTTTACGCTCGGTTTGTTTATTTAAACCGTTGTATTTGAGCTACTTAGCTCCTGGTGCCGAATCTGAGTTGTGCCTCGTTGAGGTGGCAAAAGACCAGATTTTGATCGACAGTCGGGTTTTTGATCGTTAAAGCCTTGAAAACAAGGCTCTGGAAGGTCGAAGACAAGTGAAGTGAATAAAAGAGCCTGAAAGGGCAGATTGGAACGAACCATGCTAGCCACCGCAGAGAAAATCTGGGCCGCCGCGCAGGAGCATTTGAAGAAGATGCTCACCGGCGATACATACACTTTGTGGTTCGCTCCGTTGCGTGCTTGTGGTCTGGATCAGACGAGCCTGACTCTCGAAGTTGGGAATGATTTTTGCGAGGTTTGGATCAAGGATAATTACCAGGAACTGCTGGAGGATGTGCTGGCCATGGCCTCCGGACAGAAACTGCAGCTAAAGCTTTGTGTGGCGGCTCAGACTGCCCCTGCTCCGGCAGTGGTACAACTGGCCCAAAAGCCCCGACCCGCTGAACCGATCGACCGGACCGCCTCCCTCCCCGTTGAGCAAAGTTTCAACCCGAAGAATACCTTTGAGAGTTTCGTGGTCGGGAGCAACAACCAGTTTTCCTATGCCGGTGCGCTCGCAGTGGCCCAATCCCCGGCGAAAGCCTACAACCCGCTGTTTCTCTATGGCGGAGTGGGTCTGGGCAAGACCCACCTGCTTCATGCCATCGGACAGTTTGTGACCCAGCAGAAGAAAACAGCACGGGTCGCCTACGTGTCATCTGAAAAGTTCACCAACGAGTATATTGACGCGATCCAGAACAACTCGCTGATGAAGTTCCGCAAAAAATACCGCCAGAGCGATGTCCTCCTGATCGATGACATCCAGTTTCTGGCAGGCAAGGAGCGGATTCAGGAGGAGTTTTTCCATACCTTCAACGCCCTTCACGAGGCGCACAAGCAGATCGTTCTCACCTGCGACCGGCCCGCGAGCGAAATCCAGAATCTTGAGCAGCGGCTCGTCTCCCGTTTCGAGTGGGGTCTGGTCACCGATCTCCAGCCGCCCGATGTGGAGATGCGCCTCGCCATCCTGCAGAAGAAGGCCCAGATCATGGGGGCCGAACTTCCGGCGGAAATCATGAATTTCCTCGCAAACCGCATCCGGACAAACGTCCGGCGGCTTGAGGGTGCGCTGATCCGGGTCGTCTCTTATGCCTCCCTGACCGGGAAGCAGCTTACAATTGAGGCGGTCGAGTCCCTGCTGCGGGAGATCCTGCATGAGGAGGGTCGGTATGCCATCAGTATCGAGACCATTCAGAAGAAGGTTGCCGAGCATTTTGATATCCGCCTCGCGGACATGACCAGCAAGCGCCGCCCTGAGAACATCGCGTTCCCGCGCCAGATCGCCATGTTTCTGGCCCGTCGCATGACGGAGGGCTCACTCAGTTCCATCGGCGAAGCGTTCGGGGGGCGGGATCACGGAACGGTTCTCCACGCCTGCAAACTTGTCACCGGCCGGATGGAAGTGGACGCCAACGTCCGCCAGGTGGTCAACCATCTGGAAAAGCAGTTGCAGCGGTGATCCGCGGGGGCAGGGGGGAATGCCAATTCCCACTTCTGCCGGAAAGCCGGGATCCAAATTCCCCCGGTAATCACCTTCCACCAAGGGGCTGATTACGCGGAGCGGATTCAGCCTCAGGGTCGCGGGCACGAGCCTTCCTGTCACTTGCTGCTTGTTCAGGTGTTCAACCTTCCGCATCATTCCAGCACCCTGAATAATCAAGCCCCTATATGAGACTGCAATGGATTGATTGGATCATCGTTCTGGCCAGCCTTCTGGTCTGCTTCCTGCCTGCCCTGTTGTATGGAAAGCGTTCCGCCAAAAGCACATCGGAATTTTTTGTGTCAGGACGCTCCGTGCCCTGGTGGCTGGCGGGGTTGTCCATGGTCGCCACGACCTTCAGCAGCGACACGCCAAACCTGGTGACGGATATCGTCCGGCGGCAGGGGGTGGCGGGCAACTGGTGCTGGTGGGCCTTCACCCTGACCGGGTTGGCGACGGTCTTTTTTTATGCGCGCTTGTGGAGGCGCTCCGAGGTGATGACCGATCTGGAGTTTTACGAGATCCGTTATTCCGGGAAGGCGGCCGGCCTGGTTCGCGGCTTTCGGGCGATCTATCTCGGGTTCTTTTTCAACTGCGTGATCATGGCAACCGTCAGCCTTGCGGCCTGCAAGATCGCGAACATCCTTTTTGGGCTGGATCGTTGGCAAACACTCCTTCTCTGCGGTCTTTTGAACGTCATCTTTGCGGCATACTCAGGGCTTTGGGGGGTGATGGTGATCGACATGATCCAGTTCATCATCAAGATGACTGCGGTCATCGCCGCCGCCTATTTTGCAGTCAAGCATGTGGGCGGCCTTGGGGTGATGGTGGAAAAGCTCTCCGGCCCGATGACCGGTCCGGATGGTCAGACCCTGCACTACCTGAACATCCTGCCGGACTTTACGAGCAATTGGGATCTGGCCGTGGCGGTGTTCGTCATGCCTTTGGCGGTGCAGTGGTGGGCCACCTGGTATCCCGGAGCTGAACCGGGCGGGGGCAGCTATATGGCCCAGCGCATGCTGGCCTCCAAATCTGAAAAGGATGCCCTCGGTGCGGTGCTCTTTTTCAATATCGCCCACTACGTGCTGCGTCCCTGGCCCTGGATTCTGGTCGGTCTCTGTTCATTGATTGTTTACCCGCAACTCTCGGACATCCAGCGGGCCTTCCCGGCCATGGACCCGGCGATGCTGGGGCATGATATTGCCTACCCGGCGATGCTGAAGTTCCTGCCTGTCGGCTTTGTGGGCCTGATGGTCGGTGGATTGATCGCCGCAAATTCCTCCACAATCCTGACCCACCTGAACTGGGGTTCCTCCTATCTGGTCCACGACTTCTACCGGCGCTTCATCCGGCGGGATGCGCCGGACCGGCATTATGTCACGGTGGGTCGCTGGGCAACGGTGCTGCTTTTTGTCTGCTCCAGCGCCACGGTCTATCTGCTGGACAGCGCCAAGAACGCCTTCGACATCATCCTCCAGGTTGGCGCGGGCACGGGAATGCTCTACCTGCTGCGCTGGTTCTGGTGGCGGATCAATGCGTGGTGCGAGGTTGTGGCGATGGTGACTTCCTTTGGTACCTCCCTGACCCTGATAATTCTTCAGAAGCAGATGCACTGGGCTTTGCCCTCCCATCACGCACTTTTGCTGACGATCGCTGTGACGACGGTCTGCTGGGTGACCACGGCGTTTATCGCACCTCAAACGGACCGTGCAACGCTCCTGGCCTTTTACAAAAAGGTCCGGCCTTTCGGTCCGGGCTGGGGTTCCATTGCGGCTGAGGCGGGTCCCGCTCCAGAGGGGGTTTCCGATGGCCAGACGATTCCAGCCGGGCTGCTGGGCTGGTCCGCGGGTTGCACCGTGATCTGGTCCTCCCTGTTCATGGTGGGCAACTTCCTTTACGGCCGGACGGGTGCGGCGGTCGGGTTGCTGGTGGTGTTTGTGCTGAGCGGACTCGTCCTTATCCGTTCCGTGAAGCGCCTGTGGAATTGACGTTGATCTGGCCCCGGGTGACGCCGAGCTGATTGATCAGTTTCAATTCGCGCCAGAGTTCCGGCCCGTTGATCTCACGCCGCAACAGGGCGTGATACATGGAGAGGGTTGTGCGCATCTGTTGCGCCGATTCATCCAGAAATTCCACGCGAAAATCGCGTGCCCCGAGGTCCATCATGGCCCCCACGCACTCAGCCCCGGTCTGGGCCCGTGCGTTGAACACTGTGTTGCGGCAACCGGCATCCGCCTTCACAGGGTGGGCGGCCCCGACACGGTCCCTCAACCGCAAATCGTGCACATCACAGGGCCGTCCACAGTTGCGGTAGTCTGTGCCGGAGGAGAGGAACGCGCAGAACACACAGTGCTCCATGTGAAACATGGGCATGTGCTGGTGGATGGTGATCTCAAACCATGCCGGAGGCGCGGCACGCAGCAACGCCTCCAACTGGGTAAAGTGCAAATCATAGGAGGCGGTGATCCGCTCCAGCTTGTGGGACCCCAGAAAATAGGCTGCAGTCAGGCGGTTTGCAACGTTCAGCGAGTAATCCCCGATGCACCGTTCACCCTTGAAATGAACGAGGTGATCGTAGTTGCGAACCAGGAAGCCATCCGCCCCGGCGGAGCGCACCTGTTTCAATACCCATTCCTCACCCATCTTGTGAACACGCGGCGGCGCCACAAAGATCTCGGGTCTTCCGCCTGCCTGATGGCTCCGGACGCGGGCCACCGCCTCGCGATAGGCCTTGGGATCCTCAAACTCGCAGTAGATGGTCTGTTCCCCGGCATCGAGTGCGCAATCCAGCTGGGCAAGACTGCGGACCAGCACAATCAGGCGCGGATCAGCGGCGGCTGGAGCGGGTTCCTTCGGCACTTCGACCACAGGCGCGGATGAGGCCGGGTTCAGCGTCCAACACAGTGGCACCGCCCGCAACCGGTCCAGTTCCACCACGGCTTCGCGTCGCAACCGGTTCAGCTCGCTGACGGGAAGCATCAGCGCCCCCTCAAGACCATTGTTCAAATCCTCCAGCCGGAAGCCCGTTCCACCCAACCGACCCAGCTGATCCCGCAACTTCGTTCCATCGAGCGGCCGTTGCTCCGCCTTCACCAGGGCCATGGCTGAGGCAACCCGGACGTGATGCCCCTCACCATCCTTCAGGATCAGGCTCAGGGCAGTGCCCTCATGGCCATGGACATCCATCCAGACCGGACGCTGGTGTCTCAGCTTGTCCCCCTCGTAAGTCTGGCGCAGGTTCCGCTCCAGTTCAGGATCGCTCGTCTTCCAGAGCTTGTCGCCGGAATGGACTCTTCGCCAGTTCACATCCCCCTGCCCGAAACCGATCAGTGCCCTTCCGGCACCGATCTGGCGGACCTCATAAACCCTGCCTCCCTCCTCCTCCTCGGCGGGATTGCCCGCATCAAAGACAACTCCATCTCCGGGCTTCAGCGGCCCAGCCAACTCCAGCACGACCCCCTCACGCTGGATTTCAATCACGTCCCCGAGATAGACCCCCCGCTTCTTTCCAAATCGTGCATGGACGAGTTTCTGGTTGTTGGTCCCTCCAAACCAACCGGTGTGCAGCCCCCGGGAGAAGGCCATCTCCATCTCGTACAGTGCCTGTTGCGGCCCGCGGTGCCCTTTGGCATCCATGCCGGTGATGCGGTCCAATTCCTGACGATAGAGCCGCGTGATGTTCGCCACATATTCGGGCGCCTTCAGCCTGCCTTCGATTTTCAGTGAGGCAATTCCCAACCGCACCAGCTCGGGAAGCAGTTGCAGACCGGCCAGATCCTGCGGGCTGAGCAGGTATCTGCGGTCCCCCAGCGGAACCGGTTTGCCATCGGAAATAAGCTCATAGGGCAGGCGGCATGCCTGCGCGCACTCCCCCCGGTTCGCGGAACGTCCGCCAAGCGCCTCGCTGGTGAGGCATTGGCCCGAATAGGCAACGCACAGCGCCCCGTGCACAAAGACCTCCAGAGGCAGCGTCAGTCCGGCTTCCGCCTGGGTCGCCTGGATCTTTTCCAGCTCCACGGTGGAGCATTCCCGGGCCATCACCACCAGATTGCAACCCAACTCCCGGGCGAAGTCCACTCCGGCAGCGCTTGTGACTGTCATCTGGGTGGAGGCATGAATCGGGAAATCGGGCGAGATCGTGCGGATCATCCGGCAGATGCCCACGTCCTGAACGATGGCGGCATCCACACCGGCCGCGATGATCGTCCGCGCGTATTCCTCCGCCTGGGAGATCTCGTTCTGGAACACCAGCGTGTTGAAGGTGACGTAGCCTTTCACCCCGCGCCGGTGCAGATGTTCCATGAGCCTGCGCAGGTCGGCCTCGGTGAAATTCTGGGCGCGCATCCGGGCGTTGAATTTGTCTAACCCGAAGTAGATCGCATCCGCCCCGTTCTCCACGGCGGCCCGCACACACTCCCAATCCCCTGCCGGGGCCAGCAACTCAGGTCCGCGAGAATGAGTGTTTCGCGGTGCGCCCGTTTCCTGAATCGTGACTTCGGCCTGCATAGGTTCCTATTACCAAGGTAAACCGGCCCGGATGGCTGCACAAAGCGTTTCCCGTGAAAAGTTTGGCCCTGCGGGCGTTCGGGGTTAAGTTCGTTGGCATGCGGGTATTGATCATCGGCTGTGGTTACGTCGGGCTGGAACTGGGCAGCGAGTTGTTGCGCCGGGGCCATTCCGTTTTTGGCATGGGCCGCGGGTCCAGCCCGGTGGGAGCGCCTCCGGGGCTGGGCTGGATCTCCGGGGATGTCACAAAACCGGAGACCCTCCGGGAACTCCCCTCCGGCTATGATTGGGTCGTTTTTTGTGTCTCCTCCTCCCACGGCACACCGGCAGATTACGAGGCTGTTTACCATGAGGGCATCAGGAATGTTCTGGAGTGGCTCAGGAATTCGCCGCCCGCGCGGTTTGTCTATACGAGCAGCACAGGGGTTTACCCGCAGAACGACGGCTCGCTCGTGGATGAATCCAGCTCCGTCTCGGGCACAAGCGACACCAACCGCATCCTGATCCAGGCGGAACAGGCCCTGCTGGATGCCTGCCGGAAAGATGGTTTTCCGGGAATGGTCCTCCGCCTGACCGGGATCTACGGCCCGGGCCGGGGCTACTGGCTGCGGCAGTTCCTGAAGGGTGAGATCCGGTTTGATGAGGCCGACAACCGCTGGCTGAACATGATCCACCGGGAGGATGCCGCAAGCGGGATTATCGCCGCGCTGGAACGGGGCAGGCCCGGTGAGATCTACAACGTGTGCGATGATGAGCCTGTGCAGTTGCTGCACCTGCTCCAGTGGCTTTCCTCCACCCTCCATCAACCCATGCCCCAAGCACGCACAGCCGGGCCGGTTACCGCATCAAAGCGCGGAGTGACCAGCAAGCGGGTCTCCAACCGCAAACTCCGTGATGAATGTGGCTGGGTGCCTGGATACCCCACCTTCCGGCAGGGCTTTGGCCGGGAAATCGCCTGCCTGCCCGCGGCTTAATCCTCCTCATCCTCCGGGGTCGCCCCTGCGGCGGCCGGCCTTTTGGCTTCCATGACCACTCCACGGGTCGATTTGGAGAGGAAATCCAGCATCGTGCGGGATGGGGCGCCGTGGAATTTGTCCTGCGCCGCCGCGACGGCAGCCCGGAACACCAAGCCCGACCGGAACAGGGCGTGATACAGTTCCTTCAGTTCCAGCCGCTCTGCCGGGGTGAAACCGGCCCGGCGCAATCCGATGATGTTCAGGCCATTCACCGTGTTCTGGCGCCGCGAAATGGTGAAGGGTGCGAGATCCTTGCTGATGGCCGAACCGCCCTGCATCAGGGCCAGGGTCCCAACCCGCACAAACTGGTGCACCAGACAGTTGCCCGAGAGGAAGGCACGGTCATGCACGGTCACATGGCCCCCGAGGCAGACGCCATTGGCTATGATCACCTGGTCGGCCACATCACAGTTGTGGCCCACATGCGCTCCGGCCATCAGGAAACAGCCCGAGCCAATTGTGGTCTCCCCCTCCGGCTTGGTGGCCCGGTGGACGGTCACATTCTCCCGGAAGACATTCCCATCCCCGATCCGCACCCGGGTGGGGGTTCCGGAGTATTTCAAATCCTGTGGCGCGTCGCCGATGATGCAGCCCGTGTGGAACCGGTTGTTCGCCCCGATGGTGGTCTCCCCGGTGAGATGGACGTATGGCCCGAGCCAGCAGCCTGGCCCGAGGGTCACCCCGGCATCAATCACGGCATATGGGCCTACTTCAGCGGAGGCATCCACCCGGGCCTGCGGATGGATGATCGCAGTTGAATGAATCACGGGGATGATCATTGCCCTTTTGCGCGTTGCGAACAAGCCCAAGCTGGCACCCGCGCGGGATTCAGGTGTGGTTAAAATTGGGTGGGATCTCGTTTAATGCCCGTGCCGGAGGGCCAAGCCCGGGTTTGGGAACGGCCAACGGCCCGGTTCGTGCGAGGTCCAATGACCGGTGTTGCTTGAGGGCCAACGGCCCGGCTTATCCATGCGTCACCCCCCGGCATTGTGTCTTCAAACACGCCCCACCGGCACGGGACGAACAACCTGCTTGCGAATTGGAATCAATCCAGATAGTCAGTAGTCATGCTCGAAAGCAACCGGCTGAAAGACCAACCTGAGAGTGGGCGTCCCCGCGAGAGACTGGCACGCGAGGGGGCGGACGCGTTGAGCAATGCGGAGCTCGTGGCGATCCTCCTGCGCACGGGTCTCAAGGGGACCAATGTGGTGGAGGTTGCGCAACAGGTTCTGAACAAGTTTCGCACCCTGCGGGAACTGGCAAATGCATCCCTGCCCGACCTGTGCGAAGTGAAGGGCATCGGGCGCGACAAGGCGGTCACCCTGCTCGCCGCCTTCGCCCTGGCCAGGAAGATGGCGCGTGAACTCCAGGTCGATTCCCCCCTGCTCGACTCGCCGGAAGCCATCGCCGTCGTCCTGCGTGACCACGCCACCTTCAGCCAGACGGAGACCCTTCATGTCATCCTGCTCAACACCCGGCGTCGCCTGATCAACATCTACAAAATTGCCGATGGAACGTTGGACACCCTGCTCGTCCATTCGCGGGAGGTGTTTCGTGAGGCCATCCGCCAGAACGCCTCCGCCATCGTTCTGGCCCACAACCATCCCAGCGGCGATCCCACCCCCTCCGAGGCCGATGTCAAAGTCACCAAGGACCTCGTCCGTGCCGGAGCGATCCTGAAGATTGAGGTGCTGGACCACATCGTCCTCGGTCGCAAATCCCAGAGCCGGTCCCAGGACTGGATGTCGTTGCGGGATTTGGGCTACTTTGCCGGGCTGTAAAGGGGACGGTCCGAGGGAGAAAACTTGTATGTGGACTTCCGGTACCGACCCTTTTCAGCTGGAAGGGAACTCTTTTCGATAATGTCAAGACATTGACTCTCGCCGCCCGCCATATAATCGAACCGCATCATAGAACCCGGCTTCAATCGTTTCGTGGCAGAAAATAGCCAATGATGCTGTATGGATTGCGGACGCAGATTTGGACGTGATCCAGCGAACGCAGCCCAGCGGTGGGGTAAAGTTCATCACCTTCGACAAAGAAGGCACGCACGGTGTCAAACTGGGACTTGCAATCCTGTTTTCTGAGTAGGTGCAGAGTTTCAAAAACAGGCTTGTCGAGGTATCGTTCGCGCATGTCCTTGCCCTTGTTCCTGGCGGGCACACCACCGGATACTTTGCAGATTTCCAGATAAGCGGTGTGGGCAGCCCTGACCAGATCCAGATGCTCGACATCGATCAAATTCAGGCAGTTTCCCAAATCAATAATTGCTCCCAGCACGCCGGCCTTTTGTATCTTGGGACCCTTTTTGGCCTCTTCCTCTTTGGCCCAGAGAAGAGCGCGGGAATAACTGTCCTCCAAAAATATTGTCCGCTGCCGAGCCAGTCGTATCCGTTTTTGCTGACAAAAAGCTGTTCGTCGCCGGAAACGATCTTTCGGGCGACTTCAGCGTCGCAGCCGTGGTAGCCAAGAACCAGAGATCGGGAAACCATCAGCGGAACCGTGGCTTAAGCTTGCCGGTTGCGGAGTGCATGCCTGTGGAGTGCAGGAATCGAATGGCGGATTCCTTCGAACGTAACACTTTCCTTGCTGCTTCCTGGATCTGACGAACCTCCTGCTTGAGATTTGCCGTATTGGCATTGTGGTTGATGGTCGTCATGTTTGATAAATTGACTCAGGGAAAAGGTAGCTCCAAAAGACATCGGTGCAAGTCATTTTGGAGTGGGCGAGCGGACAAGCACCATCCTTCCTGCAGCGTGGTGCTGGCAGTTTTGAACTTGCGGCTGGTCTACCGGGGGTCGATCCGGGCAGGGTCGATGGAATTTGACGTATCCTGCAGTTGGACACATGTTGACCCTCATGGCTTGCGAGTTGGAGATCAAAGATGCTGGTGCCACCTGAGTTGACCTGACAAATGAAGTGGCTTCACAATACCTGGCCGAAGATCCTTGGATGGTGGTCTGCCCTAAGCAGGTTGCGCAAATGCTGCTACGCGGGCACGGTGTTTTTTGCCGCGATCCTCTCGGCCGCGAGCGGAGCGCCGGGACGGATTCTGGTTGGGTTTTGGGAGGTGGCCAATTTCGTTTTCCTTGCCCGCGTGGTGATTTGGGCTGTTCCAAACTTCAGGACTGTTTTCTCGGCGCGAGGGCCTGCCGTGCGGTGGTCCCTGACATTGGCTCCGCTGATGGCGCTTGTGCTGAATGCCGGTGTGGAGCAGTTCCTGATCCGCTATACGGACTTCACCCTGCCGGGCATGTTGTTCCTGATTCTGTTGCTGTTCCTTTTCCTCCCGCTTGCCTTCCTGTTCTCCGTCGCACTGGGCATCCTCGGGGCGGCCATTGGTGGTTTTGGTGGCCGCAGCAGTGCCCATCCTGAGACAGCCGCCAAGGCTGGCCTGGCCGGGATCTGGCTGACCCTGCTGGCGATCGGCCTTTGTCTCTGGTCTGGCCAATGGCTTGGGCTTTCCGGCAGCCGGAGCGATGTGTTGTTCCTGGGCCTGCCAATACTGGCCTCCTGGCTGGGGCCGGCCACGCGACGCTTTGAGGCGGCACACGTGGGCGACCGCATCATCCGGGGGTTGCAGGAATATTTTTTGTTGACCATCCAAATTCGCGGGCGGCGGCGCACCCTTGATTTGCGAAAACCTGTCTGCGCGCTCGCCGGTTTTCTGCTGGCGAGTGCCCTGTCGGGTTTGGGATTCCTCAGCGGAATGCAGGCTTCATCCCAGGTCTGGTTGATTGCGCAACGGCAGTTGCTCGGTCGCCAGGTTCAGAATCTCCAGACTGAACCGGCCGCGAAGCCCCAAAAGCCGCTGGTCATTTTGGAATGGGATAATGCCTCGGTGGGCCGGGCTTGTGCCGAGAGTTCGGAGAGTGCGGTGCAGGCGCAGTTGATCGGGCGTCTGACTGAATGGAAAGTGTTGCGCCTGGTGGTGCCTCCACCCAGTCTGGAACTCAGCCCGGGAATGGATCGGCTGGCGCAACAACCCCTGCCGCCCGGCACCGATGTGCTGGCCAGGAACGCGCGCGACCTGCCCCAACTGCGGTCCGCCTTGAGTAACTCGGCCACAACAATCCTGGCGATGCCGCGCAGGGCGGACTCCCCCGCCAGCGGCGATTTTCTGGCCGGCCTTTTTGAAGGCATGCGGCCGGACTCGACATCGTCGGATGACGGCGGGACCAACCAGTCCAGCACCCAGTCGCTTCTTGCCGGGCTGCGTGCCTCCGCAAGGCGCCTGGCCACGGATTCGCTGATTGCCTTCCGCAGCGCATCCCTCCCCGCCATTTCACTTCGGCAGCAACCCGGTAACCCGCACCCACTCCCGGTGCTCCTGGCCTCCGCGCAGGATGGGGCAGGTGAGCCACGGGTCGAATTACTCGATCCTCGCACGGCGCGGATCAATGGCCGAACTTTCGCTCTCATCGATGAATCGGCTTTGCTGGTCGATTTTACGAGGCTTACGCGCGGCCAGGGAATCCTTCGCGTCCCAATCGATGCGGTTCTGGATGACAAGCGGATTTATGCGCCAACCGAAACCGGGAACAGCGCCTGGATCCCGGCGAGGGACCTCCTGCGCGACAAATTGGTCTTTCTGGAGCCGTTGGTTTCCCAGTTGCGAACCACGCCGGTGGGTGAGATCTCCCGCATGGAATTGATCGCGCTCGCAACCGGCACGCTCTTGAATGAACCAGGACTGGTCCGTCCCCCGGATTGGATAATCCTCCTCTGGTCCTTCTTCTGTGCATGGCTTGTCACCGTGGTCTGTGGTTGGACCGGTTGGTCAGGAAGCTGGCGGCTGCCCATCATCCTGTTCCTGATACTCGGAGTGACGGTTGGGGGCATCATCGTCCTCATTTGGATTGACCCCGTTCTGCCCCTGACCTCGGCCCTGTGGACTTTCCTGCTGCTCGCCCAGGTCGGTCTGATGCTGGAACGTTACGCCAAGAACCAGAACCGCGCGGTGCTCCAGCGGTTTGTTGCTCCCGAAATCGTTCAAGACCTGCTGGAAGACCCGCACACCCGTCTCGCTCTGGGAGGGAAACGCGAACGGTTGGCAGTGCTTTTTGCGGATGTCCGGGGTTTCAGCCGCTTCGCCGAGGAGCATTCACCGGAGGAAGTGATCAAGGTCGTCAACGCCTACCTCCAGGTGATGACGGACGCTCTATTCCGCTTCGGTGGCCTGCTGGACAAATACACCGGCGATGGTCTGATGGCGCTGTTCCGGATTGGCGATGCGGGGGATCAGGGGGTGGTAAACGCGTTGCGCGCAGCGCTGGCCATGCGCGACGCCTCGCTCAAACTATCGGCGGATCGCACCGAGGGCGGCGACAAATCGCTCCAGGTCGGCATCGCCCTGCACGTGGGGGAAGCCGTGGTGGGGCTGGTCGGTAATACCAGCCGCCAGGTGAATTTCACAGCACTTGGCCATACGGTTGTCGTTGCGGCGCGGTTGCAGTCTCTCGCGATGGGTGGGGAGGCCATTATCAGTCAGGAGGTCCGGCTGGCGGTCGGGGAGGAGTTTGATCTGGAATCCCGCGAACCCGTGCAAGTGAAGGGCGTCTCGGCTCCGGTGCGGTGTTACCTCGTCCGTTTTGCCAAGCCTCCAGTCGCCCCACAGTCGGAACTTTGAAAGGGTCCGTCCCGGAAAGCTGAAGGGCGATTAGGCGCATCCTGACATGGGGATAGACAACCGCACTTGGTGCAGATGAACGCAGATAACGGGAACGTTGAAAAATCCCCCTCCGGGAATCCCAAAGGGATTCTGCCACAAAGCCCAGGGTTGCGCCGCCGTGGCGCTACCCTGGGTGAATGCCCCATATATAAACAACCCTGAAGGGGTTGTGCCGTGGCACCATCCGGGGAGGTTGTTGGCGGGTGCGCGAATCCGGCAGAACGGGCAACGTGATGATGGGTTTTCAAGATCGCAACCGGCCCTGTGCGGGGATAATCCACCCATACGTTCCTTCGGCACAACGCCGGTGGCGTTCCTGGAGGGGATGGGAGTTTTGACAGAAGGAAGCAAAGTCAACAGAGGTTGAGAGACCCCGCAGGGAGCCGGGATGGGGAGGATCCGATCTCGATTCTTCTCCGCAGCTCGGCGTCTCAGCGGGAGATTTTTTCCTATGCTCCCGGGAAAACAGTCAGCGCGCTTCCGCACAGGCCATCACCACCCTTGCGCCGATGCAGGCCATTTTCCGGGTCGTGTTCCCATATATTATCCAACCCTGAAAGTGTTGTGCGAATCGCCAGAACGGGCTGCATCGGGGGCATTTCAGAACCTTCCCGGCATGACGCGCCAGACGTTCCCCACTTGCGTCTTGCTCGTCCAAAAAATCAGTTGGCGAGACGCAGCCACACGGTTTTGAGGTGGGCCGGTTCGGCTCTGGACACTGGAAAATCGGGCGGCTGGGGGGCGTAATGCTCATGGCGGATGCGCCGTCCGGCCTGCCCGCAGGCCAGCCGGAGAGTTTCCAGAAAGGAGACCGGCTCCCAATCTGCCGTGTTGTTGGATGCTAAGATCAATCCCCCCTCCCGAAGCACCCCCAGGGCGGCGGTGAGCAACCGTCCGTAATCGTTCCGGGCCTGGAACACGCCTGCCTCCCGTGACTGGGAGAAGGTGGGCGGATCCAGCAGCACGACATCAAACTGCCGCTGCCGTTTTTGAAACCGCCGCAACCAGTCGAACACGTCACCAAAAATAAAGTCGTGTCCTTCCGTGGGAATTCCGTTCAGGGCAAAATTCCGCCTGCCCCATTCCAGGTATTTTTTGGACAGGTCGAGGCTGGTGGTCACTGCCCCGACCCGGGCGCCACACACTGAAAAGCCACATGTGTAGGAGAAGGTGTTGAGCACCTGCTTTCCGGCCAGCTCGAGAGCGGGAAAGGATGGTCCGACCCAACCGGTGAGCAGCCTGCGGCGGTTGTCCCGCTGATCAAGAAAGAGGCCCACCGAGTAGCCCTCCCCAAAGCTCAGCTCGAACTGGAGGGCATTCTCGCGAATGCTGAACTTCTCAGGTGCGGGCTCCCCGACGACATGAACCGGGCAGGTCTGTTGCATGGGAGTCTGGCGGACGCGGCGGAGCAGCGTCTTGTGGTAAAGACCACGAATTCCGGGCTGTTGCATGAGCTGCCGGCCCAGTTCCGGCGTGAGCGGCTCTTCACTCTGCGTCAGGAGAAACTCCCCGAGTTGATCCACATAGAGGCCCGGCCGGTCATCTGCGGCCCCATGGAGGAGGCGGAAGGCATCCGTCTCCGCAGGGTCGATCAGGGCCGTCCGGAGCAAGGGATGCCGGCTGCCGGTGAAATCTGCCGGGGCCGAATAGCATACAGGAAAGCCAGTGGCTGGATGGGTGAGGTGAAGCTCAGTGGCGTGCAGGCACAGGCGACCGGGTTGGGGGGAGGATGCGCCCGGGGCAGAGCCGTAGAGCGGATCGCCCTCAATGGGCAGTCCGTTGGCGGCGGCATGGAGGCGGATCTGGTGCGTCCGACCTGTCCGGGGTTCCGCCCACCAAGCATGCAAGCCGGTGGAGCGGCTGATGAGTGGCGAATCATGGGCAGGGGTGAAGAACGTCTCGGCAGGTTCCCCGGGCGGGCCGGGTCGGCTGACGTATTTCTCCCCGGCCCGGATGATGAAGCTCCGTGCGGTGAAGGGTTCAGGGGGCCGGATGCCACGGGTCAAAAGCAAATAGCGTTTACGGGTCTGGCGCGCCGTGAATTGATCTGTGAGGGAGCGGTTTGCAAGGGGTGTCTTGCCAAAGACCATCACGCCGGAGGTGTCCTTGTCCAGACGGTGAATGATCGAGAGGGAGCCCCAGCGCGGCTCTCGGTTTCGCAGCCAGTCATAGATGCCCTCCCCCCCGTGCAGGGATGCGGCGTGGGTGTTCAGCCCGGCCGGTTTGTTCACGACCAGCAGGTGCTCATCCTCATGTAGAATGCAGTGGATCATGAGCCATTGAAGAGCAACCGGGCGTAGCCATAACTCAGCAACTCGCCGATCACCGTCCGCACACCCGCGCTCGTCCGCCACCAGCGGGCCGGATCGTAATCGAGAGCCGGGACGGAAATGATCCCCACCTGGACGGAACTCCCGAAGGCCTGCTGAAACAGGAGACGTGATCTCCGGGCATGGGGGCCCAGGGTGAGGACGGTGATTCTTGAGACCGGATGGGGCTGCTGATCCACCCACTGCTTCAACGTTTTGGCAGAGACGTAGGTCCGGTCGGCCCTCACAGGCGGGGCCGGGATGGCCCGCACGACGTTGGTTCCCATTCCCAGGGCCAGCGCGATTGAGGCTCCCCGGTCTGCGTAGGTGGAGTGCTGAGAAAGGGGCGCCCCGTAATCGATCGGGCCGCCGGTGACACAAAGCGCATCGTAACTGTGGGCATTGAATTCTGCCACGGCAGCCCGGAAGGCGGCATCCGGTGCCCAGCCTTCCACCACCAGCAATCCGCCCGGCTCATGATCTGTGACTGCAAGAAATGGATGCAGCTGACGGCATCCCCCCACCAGAAGAATCGTGGCGGAAACGACAAGCACGAGCCAGCCCCTGAGCGTGGGCAGGGGAATACGGCACCAGCGCCAATAGCGGTGCCGGGGGCTTCCTGCGGTGTTGTCGTTCGTCACGCGCCCACCCTACCACACCCGCCCATCTGCGGGCGAGGGCGGCTTTTGGGGGCGTCCAGAAAAGCAAAAAGGCCATCCAACCAGAAGGTCGGATGGCCTGAAAGCCTGCGGAAGGAATCAATCAACTCTGACGGCGACGAACAGCCCAAATGGCGGCTCCCAATCCTGCCAGGGCCAGAATTCCGGGTTCCGGGATAAGTGCTGGTGCGATATCGATCTGGCCGTATTGGGCGACATCGGTGACCCAGACATCCGGTCCGACCACTTCAAAGCCGTATTGGACGTGCCGTGCGGGATCGTTGATTGTGGCGAGGTCGATGCTGAACACGCCGTTCACGAGGGATGCGGTGGATTGATTGAAAGAGGAATAATCCGGGGCGAAATCCTTGATGAACGCTGTGGCGGTCCAGCTCAGGCCGTTGCCATCAACTTTTCCGAACAGGGTGTTGGCGAGAACGTTGCCGGTGAAAGAGAGGGTTTGGCCTGTATAGGAACCATCCGCCAGTTGGATATACATGCTGGCATCCATGATTTTGGCACCCTTGGATCCCGGTCCGCCGCCCGGGGTGTACCAGTATGAGTTTGGATCGCCGATGGTATTTGGTGAGAGCGTGAGGGTTGTTCCAGTGAACTTTGCACACAGATCAGCTGTTCCCCAACCGCTGCCAAATTGGAATCCCCCCCCGGCGGCAGGCAGATTGAAGACATTCATGTAACCGAGCCAGGATGCGGCCGGGTCGAGGGTGAAAGTCACTGCATTAGCGCCCATGGTAGCCCCAAGGACGGCGCAGAGAGCCAGCTTCTTAACCAATGATTTCATAATGATCCTGTTCTGTTTTCCCGGTTGTAGCCGATACCAAAACCGATGGTAGGTCGTTCTGCACAACCGATAGTTCATGCGGAGTGCGTTCAGTGCACGTCCATAACATGTCGAATCGTGCCATGAAGGTAAATATTCGCAAGAACTTTTTGTTTACAAATGGCGGGGATCGCTTTCGTGTGGCGATCCACCCGTGGCTGTAGAAGCCGACGCAACGCGGTCGCCCCCCAATTGGCAATTTCCCGGAAAAAACCTGCCGCAGAGAGTTCGGAGACGCAGAGAAGAACATCCAAGACCTTCGCATCGCCGCACGTCACATCTTCCCCGGCGACGTTTTCTCCTGTTCGAGCCCCCCCCTCCCCGTCCCGATTGGATACCTCCTGCACATGTCCTGAACTCAACGGCGTTTCAAATGGCTTTGCTCTGGTCTTGGTGCGCGCAACTGATTACAGCATGCCTCACAGGTCCCAGCGGCAAACCGGCCAACCCCCGTCCAACAACGCATGTCCCCTTCCCAACCTCAACGAGGTTGTGCCATAAAGCCCGGGGTTGTGCCCAGCAGGGCGCTACCCCGGGTTCAGGTCCAATCGCGTTCCCTACCCCGAAAGGGGTTGTGCCGTTCTGGCTTTGCTCAACACTCCGCGAACGTCACGGCACGTAGTTGAGCCACCGGGATGCAGAGCACCCGAATCCTGGCTCTTCTTGGCGTCTTGGCGTGAGACTTTTTCCGGGTCCCAGCGGCAAACCGGCCAACCCCCGTCCAACAACGCATGTCCCCTTCCCAACCTCAACGAGGTTGTGCCATAAAGCCCGGGGTTGTGCGGGTCGCCGCACTACCCCGGGTCCTGTCCACATCACGTTCCCTACCCCGAAAGGGGTTGTGCCGTCGTTCCGGCTTGGCACAACACCCCACGAACGTCACGGCACGTATTTGAGCCCCCGGGACGCCAAGCACCCAAATCCTATTTCTTCTCCGCGCCTCCGCGTCTCAGCGCGAGACTTTTTCCGGGTCCCACGGAAGGGAATGAGGTTGCCCCGAATTGACGGACAGTGAATTAAGGAAGACACTGAACCATGAAAGCGACCATACAAGTGCCGGAGAGAGTCCAACGGAAATTTGATCCTGCATTTAAAGCCCAAGCCGTCCAGAACTGGATGGAGAGCAC